>JAGHBC010000110.1 GCA_021161185.1 Fidelibacterota bacterium | reverse complement strand
GGTTGAACATTTGAAGCAATTTACTGTTAATGGTGGAAACATCGGTGTAATCAATCATATATCCACTACCGGTTTCCTTTAATATCCGGGCAACTTCACCACTCTCTGGACCCAATGCTAAAATCGGCTTTCCTGTACGCATATATTCAAAAGTCTTCCCCGGTAAAATGCGCCTGTTTTTCTCGGATTGAGTGACCAGTAACAACATCACATCAGCAAATATGGTTTGGGCAAGGGCTTCGCTGTGTGGCAAATAAGCTATGAAATCAACAAATGGTTCAATATTTTCCGACTTTATTGATTGGAGCACTAATTCATCGACATGTCCGATAAATCGGAGAGTAAATATTTCTGGCGTAATTATTTTTCCATCTGCCAGTTTGCAAATAGCCTTGAATAAATTGAGAGGATTTCTTTCTTTGCCAACTGCTCCTATATGAAGTATAATAAATTTTTTACTTTTAGTTACTCCGGTTTTGATATTTAGAAAATCAGCCTCGTCATAACCATTAGCAATATTCACACATTTTTCAGGATCTGTTTTTTTTGCAAAATCCTCCTCGATATCCAGCCGACTTATGCAACTGATTTTATCTGCATTCCGCAGAACAGCTCTTTCTAGATATGAATCAAATTGTTTTACTACCTTATTCCTGTTTTGATTTTCATAATAATGAATATCTGTCCAGGGGTCCCGAAAATCCGCCACCCATTTTATTCTGCTCCACTTTGCCAGTTTACGGGCAATGAGATGAACGGTTGGTGGTGGTGATGATGAGAAAATAATATCCGGTTTTTCGGCTTTGATAATTTTCTTTCCTTTTCGAACCGCAAACGGTATCCAGCCGATTTTAGCGTCGGGAATAAATAAATTTAAACGAATCCAATTTGCCAGCCTCTTCTTCCAATTTGTGTTTTCGGCAGCTAATACCGCTGTGGGAATTTTCTCGTCACTTCCCATCCCGGTAAACTTTTTATAAACAAAATTTGGCTCAAGGGAAAAGGTATTATATACTTTGCAATTTGCAGGAATTTCTTTTTGTAAACTAATATCTATTGCAGGGTACTCCCCATTTTTCACGGTCAGAATAATTGGTTGCCAACCAAACTCCGGAAGATATTTTGCAAATTTCAATACTCGTTGTACACCGGGACCACCTGCTGGCGGCCAGTAGTATGTGATAATCAGAACTTTTTTCAGTGGAGTTGTTGACATCTATTTATAATACCTCTTCACAAATCCGGTAAATTCGCCTTTACCGAAGATCATTCGACGGATATAATTTGTTGTAAATCCGTATCCGTAGGCGAAAACCTGACAAACCGCCACGATCGGCGCCAGCCGGGCTGCTTTTAGATCTTTATAACGTCGATATGCGTCAAAAAATATGAATATCATTATTAATATAGCGATTCCAAAGCACCCAAGCCAAATTTTAAAGATAAACAAACTGAATATTGATAGAATTAAAAGTAATGTAAACCCCACGGAACCAATTGCGGGAATAAAATGTAATGGCTCTAATATCCCATTATCCAGTTTGGTCAGGTTGATCCGCGCCACGCCCCAGTTGAACATCTGCCGAAAGAATTTCCGCAGGCTGGTCCGGCGTTTGTGGTAAACCACGGCGTCGGGGACGGAAATTACTTTGGCTCCGCTGGCGACGATGCGCCGGCTGAATTCCAGATCCTGTCCGTGTCTTAAAGTTCCCATACCGCCTAACTTTTCATATATCGAATGATGAATCCCCATATTGAAGCTGCGGGGATAAAATTTCGCCAGTTTCTTTTTGGAATGACCGCGCATGCCGCCGGTAGTAATAAAAGAGGTCATGGCGTAGTCAATCGCTTTTTGGAGCGGTGTGAAACTATCCAGCACCGAATCCGGTCCGCCGAACGCAGCGGGTTTTTCGGCTTCCACAGCTCGGGCAAGATTGGATAACCATGACTCATCGGCGATGCAGTCGGAGTCGATAAACAGAAAGTATTCACCCTCAGCCTGGCTCATGCCGTAATTACGGGCGGGACCAGGACCTTCATGTTCTCTCTGAAAAAAGCGGATTTTGAAATCCGCCTGACTGATTAATGTCTTTACCTGCGCCTCGGTGTCGTCGGTTGAACCGTCGTCAATTAGCAGAACTTCGAAGCGGTCATGTGAAAAACTCTGGTCATTAAACGAGTGAATCAGATCGATGACCTCGTCGGAGCGGTTGTATGTCGGAACGATGATGGAAAAAAGATACGGTTTCATTGTTTTTTCGTTTTCTGATGATAGGCGATCATTTCACTGATAAGTCCCAGGGAGAAAAATTGCATACCGAATACGATTAATAATACTCCTAATAGCAAAAGGGCAATATGCCTCTGGAACGGTTCTCCGAAGGCGTATTTCAAGACAAGCAGATAGATTTCGGCGATCAATCCGACTGAAACAAATGCCATCCCCCATAATCCGAAAAAATGCATTGGTCTCCGAAGATATTTCGTTGTGAATAAAACGGTCAATAAATCCAAAAATCCTTTATAAAAGCGGCTGGTGCCATATTTTGTTTCTCCATATTTTCTGGGAAAGTGGCGCACTTTCATTTCGCCGCTGACAAAGCCGTTCATCTTAGCCAATACGGGAATGAAACGGTGCATTTCACCATATAAATTAATCGATTTGGCTACTTCCGACTTGTAAACCTTGAGACCATTATTCATATCATGAAGCCGAATCCCGGTCATAATCCGGGTTACGAAATTAAAAATCTTCGATGTATGTTTTTTAATAAATCGATCTTGGCGGTTTTGCTTCCAGCCGGAGACGAGATCATACTTTTCTTTTTTTATCAATTCAATCATTTGGGGAATAGCATCCGGATCGTCCTGCAGGTCGGCATCGATAGTCGCAACGAATTCACCATTGGCAGCAGCAAAGCCGTCATTTAAAGCCGCAGCTTTGCCCCGGTTAGCGGGAAAGCGGATCACCCTTGTATTGCTGTTGCCATTCGCGAGTTCCTGTTCGATCTCGTAAGATCCGTCGCGGCTGCCGTCATCAACGAAAATAATTTCCAGATCGTAAGGGGTTTTCTGAAAGGCGGCGCATATTTTTTGGTGCATCTCTTTCAGGGATTCGATTTCATTGTAAACAGGCACGACAACTGACACTAAATTTTGTTGGCTGTTTTTTCCCACGTTTACCTCATGGTTGCTCGGCGTTTTCATCAGATTAATTTAATTAATTCATAGCGGAATCGGGAGTAATGAATTTTTACGGTGGTATTTTGGGTCGTTGAAATTTTTATTTGCGTCGGTAACCATATCCCATGTCCAATGTGTTTATATCCATTATAGGATATGCTGAATTTTTGATTTTCACTCGGTTTTTCGGCGATAATTGCAGTGAGACGTTTATAACTGTCATAGGTTAATTGGTATTTTGGGGTGGAATCCGGCGGTGGAAATCCCAACATCAGGTAGCGTAAATCTTCAACCGGAATATCGGGAATTCCATACTCGCTGTTAAATTCAGGCCATTCCAACCCCGAATAATATTTACCCCGCCGTTGAAGCCAAAGAGTATATTCATTGCCAATGAGATCCAGTTCAGCCTGCTTTCGTCTCAGAGGACCTTTAAACTGCACCTTAACCGTATCGATTTGATGATAGAGCACGTCGGCGAACAGGGCAATATCATCGTCAGGAGTCTCGATCTCAATCCGGGCGTCCATCGCAATTGACTTAAATTGTGCCGGAAAAGAAGAAATGGGTGCATGGTAGGGGCTATAGAATTCGCTTGGTTTTTCACGATTAAAGGGGGCTATAATTGAACAGCCACACAGGATGAGTACCAGGCTCAAACCGACGCAAAGAATTGGGCGTGATTTATTTGGAGAGTTTTTGTCTAAGTCCTTCATTATCCGGATCTAATTCAAGCGCACGCTGAAAATATTCCCTGGCGTCATTCGGTTTGTTCAACCGCAACAAAATATCTCCCAGATGTTCCAGTACTTCCGGGTTGTCTTTTGTTATTGACAGCGCTTTTTCAACATACTCTTTTGCTTCTTTATATTTGCCTGATAGAAATAGTAGCCAGCCTTTTGTATCCAGATATGAAGCATTATCGGGATCAATATCCAGCGCTTTTGTAACCATTTGAAAGGCTTTATCGAGGTCTTTTTCTCTTAGCGCGAGGCTATATGCGAAATTATTTAAGGCCACATCATTCCCGGGAGTTTGGGCAATAATCTCAGAGTAAAGACTGTCGGATAATCCGTACATTTTCCGAGCATCCCAGACATTTGCCAGCATCAGTTTCGCCTGGAGGTTTTCCGGGTCGATTTCCAGAGCTCTCAATAAACAGGTTTCGGCTGATTTATAATCTTTTTGTCGATTATATACATTGGCTTTGATAATCGGGAAATAGGCTTGTTCCGGAAATTTAATCATAGCGGAATCAGCAAGGTCAAACAGCGCTTTGGACTGATCGAGTTTAGAATACAGAAGCGCCAGACTGACATAGGCACTGATGCTGTCCGGATGTTGCCTTATCAACTCATTTAAAAACCTTTGGGCTTCATCGCTGCGATCGCTCCGAGATAACAGGTCGCCGTATCTCTCCCGGATGCCGATGTCATCAGGAATAAGTTTGATTAACGATTCATACAGGTTGAGAGCCGTGGGAATATCGTTTTTCATCAGGGCGATATCGGAACGATACTTATAATAGTCCGGGTTTCCCGGATTATATTGGATTAAAGTATCATAATAATTTGCAGCCCGGTCGATGTCCCGAAGAATAAATGATATTTCTGCGGCTTTTTCAAGGGCTTTGACCTGGTTATGATCCTTTTCAAATATTTTTTCATAGGACTGGACAGCTTTTTCAAGTTTCCTGTTTTTGATATATACAGCCGCCAGCTGATAAGCCAGTTCGACATTTTCGGGATAAGCATTGCACAGGATTTCGTATTCCGTTTCGGCGCGCTTGTTATCCCCGGCTAAAAAACAGACCTGAGCCAGAATTTCCCGGCTTTCCAGGTCGTTTGGTTCGAGACGGAGAGCCTGTTCAAGAGCATCAATGCCACGATCGATTTTACCCAGATTTATATATGCTTTCGCCAATGAAACATAAATCGTGTAGGAACTCTGATCATAGCGCAGGGCATCCTGATATTCCAGAACCGCCATGGCGTAATTGCCCTGCATGGCTTGATTTTCACCAGCCATGAAAAACTCAAGCGCCCGTGTGTCATAGGATTTGGTTGAATCTGAAAGTGCCTTACCGGAAGACTCGGGAACGTCGGATGGATGAAAGCTACATGCCGAAAAAAACATCCATAGAATATAGCAGACAGGTAACGATAATTTGTAATATTCCACGTTAATGCTTTTCAATTTAAGCCGACACTCCCCTTTTTACGGTTCTGTAAAACTCAGTAATGTCCGATAAATTTCCCGGAATAATGTGAGGATACAAGATTATTTGTAAATCTCGTTCCTGTTGCAGCCGCAAATACTCACCATTTTCTCTCTGAAACGAATAGAGTCAGTAGCCGGATCTGTCACTGTGACGACATGTTTAACTAATTCTATTACTTCTCCGCAAACGGCGCAATGTTTTTTGTTGTCTTTCAGAGCCTTAGCGGCTTTCTCAGCAAACCCTCTTGATACTCGTTTTACCATGGTTCTTCTCCTTTACGATTCATGTTCATACATAACTACTTGATTACCGCCGGCTCGCTTTGCTTTGTACATAGCCCTATCCGCACTGGAAATAATGGTCTGCATATCTCCGCCGTCGCCGGGGTATCTTGATATACCGATACTGATGGTCATCCGTTCGGTCATTCTGCCTTTATTAAATAAAAAATTGCGCATATTACTGCAAATTCTTTCGGCTGTTTTAATGCAATCATTTTTATCGGCGTTAATTAATATAACGGCAAATTCTTCGCCGCCGTAACGCGCTACGGTATCAATGGTACGGACGCTGCTACGGATGAGTTTGGCAGATTTCTTAAGCACGTAATCGCCATGCAGGTGCCCATAAGTATCATTAATCCGTTTAAAATTATCCAAATCGAGAATTAATAGCGTAATCGTGCCACCATATCGCCGGCTACGTTCGATTTCGACCTGTAATAGATCCTTAAAAGCACGATGGTTATAAAGATTAGTCAGACCATCGATCATCGCGAGGTCCTTCATTGATTGATAGACCATCAGCCGATTAAAAATTGCGCTGAAATTTTTACTAAAAAGTTTTAGTGTATTTATATCATCTTTCGTATAGCTATGGCTTCTGTAACTTTCCAGTAAAACGCCTCCTGAAACTGTCGATCGCGTGATAAAAGGTGTTCCGACAGCGGAACGAAAGGGGATAATTTTCAAATCATCGGGCTGAAAGCGAAATTCGATTTCACTTTTGTCGTAATCATTTATCAATACCGGTTTGCCACTGTTGATAATCGGCTCCCAAACACCCTTTTTGACTGTAATTTCATGCCCAATAGTGTAATCGGCTTCGGAGCCCTCCACATATTCAATTACCACTTTCTGAGTATCTTTCTCGTTGAAAAATGCGAAAGTTAATTTATCAAAAGTAAAATATTTCTTTAGAATAGCTGCGGCTTGTTTATAAAGTTCGTGGGGTTCAATACCGAGAGATATTTTGGTGTTCAGCCGGCAAAGATCACGAAAAAAGTGGGTATAGGTTTCTTGTTGGTCTATAATATCGATTTGCAGAATGGCAATGGCATAAAGTTCGGCAAAGGAGTTAACCAGATCAATGTCTTCCGCGCCCCAGGCTTGTTTATCGATACTGTCCAGCCCGATAAATCCGACAAAGGATTTATTGACCAATATGGGGATGAGCATCAAAGTTCCGACCTTTGGTGGGGTTTGATAATAAATGAGATGATCGGGACTGATCTGATTTGATTGATACAGCACGGCTTTGGGATAAAGATGATATTCTTTAAATATTTCACCATCGGCAGAAAAAGTGTCTGTGGGTAATGACTCGTGACTTGACGAATACTCCTGCCGAATGTAAGTGTTTTCCCTCCGGTTGAATAGGTAAATAACAACAGTTTGAGCCATCAGCGAGGCATAAATAATATCAATCAACTGACGGGTCAAAAGTTGATAATGTTTTTTCGGATCAACATTATAGTGGAGCCCAACAGAAGCATGGGTATTGTTATCTTTACGGGGCTCAGCGTCCGATGAAGAAAGTTCAATAAAGCGCCGACGCCAGATATGCATTTCAGTCAGTAAAAAAATCAGTAAAGAAAAAATGGCGATGAAAAACAGCACCCGAAAAGCAATTTGGAAAGGACCCGGAACATTCTCAAGCACCTCTACCCCGGGGTAAACGGTGAATAAAAACAAGACAATAACTAAGATGATACTAACTAGCCAGGTGCTTTTCATACTACTCATTTCGACTCACTCAAACAGTAAGTAAAAATACGATTAACCGTATGTAAAATCAATAATAATTAATTTGTAATTTAAAAAATGATAATCTCGCAAAAAGTATCAAAACCGTCATTTGAACAGCCTGTCCCAACCCGTCGGGAAGGTACGAATACTTCGACTCGTCGGGGAATTTCTCGAATAAATTCGGTTATATAGTACGTATCCCTGAAATTGAGATGATATTTTAAATGATTTACAAAAAAAGCATTAACCCCACTCCACCGCCCGACTTTAGCCGGTTAATAACCCCGAATGAATTCGAAGAGGGTAAAGTTTGAGATCAGTCTCTACCCAATAAACTACCTGCCGTCGGGTAGGACAGACAAATCTTTGAAACGATATGCTGGAAAATTAGCCTTAATTTTTTCCAAAGAGATGCCCTCATAACAAATTTCAAATTTCAAATATCAAATCCGTTATCTGGACTGGTAGAGTGACAGAATTCATCAATTCAACTACTTCAA
The DNA here is from genome assembly GCA_021161185.1 of Fidelibacterota bacterium. Taxonomy (GTDB): domain Bacteria; phylum Fidelibacterota; class UBA2242; order UBA2242; family UBA2242; genus DPVY01. Next base: position 13,632 of record JAGHBC010000110.1, on the reverse strand, counting down.
CCAATAAACCAATAAACCATTAAACTATTAAACCAATAAGCCATTAAACCATTAAACTATTAAACTATTAATATGTTTCTTTAACGGTCTTTATTTTATTTTGAAAATCGGGATCAATGTTAGAAGATGGTTCCGGAATATCGGCTAAGGAATCCCGGGCGCTCTCGGAATTAGCCAATTGTCCCGGGGTCATCATTGCCGGATTTGATTGTTCGTAATTTGGGATTGACGGATTGGGTCGGATTCTTTCCTGGACAAGTTTGGGCGGCGCCTGCGGGGTGCGGGTATTTGGCTGAAACTCCAACAGGTAGAATCCAATAATGACAGCGAGAAGAGCTGCGGCAAATCCATAAGCAAAAGAGGGAATCCGGCGCAGAGCAAATCCCCTGGACATGCCGACTTGAATCCGGGCATTCCGTTCAGCAAGAATTTTATTTTGAAGGTTACTTAAGAAATTTTCACTGACGCTAACTTCGGGGAAATTAGCCATATTCGTTTTCGTAGTGATGATGGAATGATAAAGTTTTTGGCATTGTGGACAGACATTCAGATGTTCTTCAAAATATTTGCGCTTTTGAAAAGATAGATCCTTATCAATATAGCCGGACATGAAGTTTTTAAATTGATAGCAACTAATCATATTCCCTCAGGGTTAACAAATTATTTTACTTATTCTCCTCTCAACTCTTGAAGTTCTTTCTGCAATCTTAAACGGGCACGATTAATTCTCGATTTCACAGTTCCTAAAGGTGCGTTAATGATATTACTGATTTCCTCATACGAAAGTTCCTGAATATCTCTTAAAATGATCGTGGTGCGAAAATGTTCCGGCAATTTTAACATTGCTTTCTGGATTGTACGCTCATTAAAATTTTCTTCAATATGCGACAGCGCCGCCCGTTCTTTTGAGGGAAAATCCATATCCTTATCATTTGGTCCTAACCGGGAAAAAGAAAACATCTTTCGATTACGTCTTTTTCTTAAAATTGTTTTTGAAAGATTGGCTGTGATCGTATATATCCAGGTGGAAAATTTAGCGATTTCCTTATAGGCAAAGCGATTTTGGTAGACTTTCAGAAACGTATCCTGGACAATATCTTCAGCCTCTTCCATATCGAAAACAAAACGATAAGCAAAATTCATTAAGCGGTTGGAATAGCGATGAACTATTTCCTCAAAAGCGGCTTCATCGCCGGCTTGGAATCTGCGGATTAACTCTTCATCGCTAATTTTATAGCTATCTTTCATCGTCCTAATTTATCATTTTATTAGGTGATATATCAATGGAATCATTAATTCTTTTGGCTTTAAGCTTACGGATTTCACCTGAATATCAACTTCCAACAGGAGTTTAAACAGTTGTCTGAAGTCGTGATATCTATATTTATCGTATGCTTTTTGGTATTCCAGACGGCGCTGTTCTAATGGGTAGTAGGCGTATTTCACGCCCTGGTGAATCTGTGGAAAGGCCCAGACATTTACAAAAAATGAGTAAAGCGCTGAAATAAAATAAGGTGTTTTACTTCCGGTTTCGATCAATGCCATACAGATCCGGACCGATTGATATAAATCCTTTTCGGCGACGGCATTAACAAAATCGGACATTTGATAGTTTTTTTCACCGCCCACTACAGTCCGGACGTCCGCCGGCGTAATGCGTTTCTTATCACCGACATATACCAATATTTTTTCAATTTCAGAAAATGAATGGCTCAGTGAATCATTGGTTGACAGCGCCAGCATACCGAGAGCTTCGGGATCAATTTGGTAGCCCTCTTTCGTTAACCGGCGTTGTATTATTGCCGGAAAATCGGCAACTTTCGGTTTCCAGATAGACACAGTTTTTACAGCCGCTTGTCTTTTGACTGAATCAAAAAAACTCGATTTTTTATTGCCCGCCGCCGACAGAATCAGAAGGATTGTAGCCTCCGGTCGTTTAAGATATTGGAGTAACTGTTTGCGGGCGCCGGCGGTCATTTTTGAGATGTTTTTATATATGATAATCCGGCGTGTTGCAAACATACCGAAATTGGATAAGCTTTGGATGAAGGCTTCGTTGGGATTTTCATCGCCATAAAAGATTATTTTTTCGGTCTGAGATTTTTCACTGCGGGAAAAAACTTCAACCAGGGTTTTAATGACCTCTTCTTCAAGATAGATGTCATTTCCGTACAGAAGATATACGGACGAGAGTTGCCCTTTATCTATCTTTTTCAGATCATCGAGAATGAATGCCATAAATATACCCAATCATCTTGACATTAAAGAAATATTAATACGACAGCTCCGGCTAAAAAACAGTACGGCGCAAACCAGCCGAATTTTCCGCTTTTTAGTACTGACAGCAGAAAGCGTATCGCTATATATCCCACGCTAAAGGAAAAAATGAAGCCGGTCAGCATAACACCAATGCTTATTCCCGGAATACCGTTCGAAAGCAAATCGACAATATGCAACAGGGTAGCGCCGAAAATAACCGGAACCGCCAGTAAAAAAGAGAAACGAGCGGCATTTTCACGGGATATTCCCAAAAACAGAGCGCTGCTGATGGTAAAACCGGAGCGGGAAATACCCGGCAGAATAGCTATGGCTTGAGCAACACCAATAAGAAACGATTTCCCCGACGTTAATGATCGTTCTTTTTGGGGAACCAGCCAGGTTGCCAGAATAATTAAGCCGGTAATCATCAGTGTAATTCCGACAAGATGAACATTGTGAAAAACAGACTCAAAGAAATCTTCGAAAAAAAAACCCGCAAAGGCAGCCGGCAGAGTACCGATAACGATAAAAACAGCGAGGCGGAAATAATCATCTTCCGCAAAATTGTTTTTAATCCCTTTGGTGCCGATACCTTTGAAAAAACCGGTAATCATTTTCCAGAGATCGTTGTAGTAAACGGCTACAATACTTAACAAGGTTCCAAAATGAACAAAGACCTCGAAAGCGATGCTTTCGGTTTTTATTCCCAGGAGATTCTGGAAAATGACGAGATGTCCGGAACTGCTGATCGGCAGAAATTCCGTTAAACCCTGGACAGTGCCTAATATTATTGCGTCGATGTAGCCCATAATTTTGTAAAAATCTCCTCAAATTTAATTTTGTCGGCTGTTTTTGACAAGTTGGAGTTTATATTTGAAACGAATAGCAAGTTTATACGCCGTTATTTACAAAATATTTTTAATAAATAAAAGCATAATTTCTGCTGTTGCGAAAATATGTGCAAAAAGTCAAACAAGATGGTTTCGTAAAAAAAGTACAAGTCATGTCATTCTGAATGAGGTACGAATGAAGAATCTCAGCCAATTATCGACGAGATTCTTCCCCGACGAGTCGGGGCTGCCTCAGAATGACATCTTCGGGTCTTTTTACGAAACCATCAAACAACAATACAAATATTTTTGTTTTTTAATTTTCTTCGCTTATATTAGCAGTGATGAAAGCGAGCCCGAAACATATCAGTAAAATTTTTTGGTGGTGGCATAATAGTCACACCCTTTCAGGTTCGCCGATCTTCTTAGTAAATTAATCGATATCTTAAATAGTAGAATAGACCGCCGACCTGAAAGGGCCGGCGTTTTTATTTATTGCTTTAATGAATCAATAGCAATCAGGAATCTATGAATGATTATAAGAAAATCTTAAATGCACAGCCGGGAGAAATGGTAACCCTTTACCGGGTATCCGATATTGTGCCCGATCCGGTGGAATACTTCGCAAAAATATCGGATCACGGGCGCAAGCCAAATTGCGTCTTCCTGGAATCGGCAGATATCATCACTAAATACGGAGAGCGCAGTCTGGGTACTGCGGATCCGTGTCTGAAATTATCCGGCAAGGGCGCGGAATTTGGCATCAGAGCCCTTAACAGCCTCGGTCTAAAATTTCTCCGTGAACTCGAAACTGACCTTCATTTCTGTAATGAATTGATAATCGGCAAGGACACAATCAGGGGATTTTTGAACCCGGTCCGGAAGTTTGTGGATGAAAGCGAACGGCTAAAACTAAGCACTCATATGGACATCATCCGGACAGTTGCTTTTAAATTTAAACCTCTTTCAAAATCCTTTATCCAGTATGGCGGGTTGTTTGGCGCTATTGCTTATGATTTTATCGATCAATTTGAAGATCTTCCCGCCAATGATGCCGACGTGATCGGTGATCCGGATTATGAACTTTACTATGTGGACAATCTTTTCCTCATAGATCATAGCCGGGCAAAGATGTATTTCATCGCAAATGCCTTGATTACTGATCAGGACAGGGATCAAACTTATGTCGATTGTATTAAGAAAATGAATTTTTATGAAGAATGCCTGCAACAAGCCTTTGTCGCCGCCGAACCCAATAAGCCTGTTTGCCCCAAAATTGTTACCGATACTTCAAAAACAAAATACATCGATAAAGTTAAAAAACTGAAAAAACATATTGTTAATGGAGATATTTTCCAAATTGTCCTGTCCCGAACCATCATTGCGGAGAATACCTTACCGCCATATGAAGTTTACACAAAATTACGCCGATTAAATCCAAGTCCGTATATGTTTTTTATCAACAACGGAACCGGCACGCTTCTGGGCGCCAGTCCGGAAATGTTTCTAAAAGTGGAAGGAGATCGGGAAAAAATCGTGGAAATCCGACCGATTGCAGGAACCAAACCACGCGGTATTATCGATGGAAAGATTGATCCCGATCTTGATTCTCGTTACGAGATCGAACTCAAGCTGGACTCTAAAGAATTGGCTGAACATACAATGTTGATCGATCTGGCCCGCAACGACATTGCCCGGATTTCCGAAACAGGCAGTCGCTTTGTAGATGAACCGTTCGTTATCGAAAAATATTCCCACGTCCAGCATTTGGTTAGTAACGTCACCGGAATTCTCCGAAAAGATCTGGATGCTTTGCACGCTTACCTGGCGACGATGAACATGGGTACGCTTACCGGGGCACCGAAAGTAGAAGCAATGAAGCTCCTGCGTAAATATGAAACCGATAAACGGGGGTATTACGGGGGAGCCGTCGGCTATCTGACACCCAGCGGCGATTTTGACTCCTGCATCCTGATCCGGTCAATCCGCTTTAAAAACCGGCGCGCATACATCAAAGTCGGAGCCGGCATCGTTTATGATTCAGATCCGGAAAAAGAATTTGAAGAAACCGAAAAAAAAGCCACGGCATGTCTGCATGCTTTAGCATCATAGAGGATTATCCTGTGTTTTTGTTAAACTGGGTGAAGTAGTTGAATTGGTTAATTGGGTGAATTGAGTAAAGTTTGAAAGAGGAATTAGGAGGGAAAGATGAGGAAGGATATTAAATCTTTGGATGTATATACAGAGTCTTTAGTGTTTTCAAACCTTATCTGGCAGATATGCTCTGAATGGAATTATTTTGTCTGTAGAACGGTTGGAATTCAATTTGTCCGTGCTGCCGATTCCGTTTCAGTCAATATTGCCGAAGGCTATGGGAGTTTTCACTATAAAAAGAGCCTTAAATTCTGTTATTATACCCGGGGTTCGTTTGAGGAAGTCAAGGACTGGATTCGAAAAACCGAGAACAGAAATCGGATACCGGAGGAGTACAAAAACCAAATAGATCATTTTATTAGTCAATTCCTTCCAAAATTGAATTCGTATATCAACTATATCAAAAAGCAATTTAATAAAAAGGATATCCAACAGGAAACACCCTCTGCCTCTTCAACGAGTTTAACTAATTCAACGAATTTAACTAATTGAACTAATTTAACTTATGAACATCTTATTTATTGATAACTTCGACTCTTTCACTTTTAACCTGGTTGATGAATTTGCCAAACGGAATTGTATAGTCCGGGTATTTCGCAATAATACCGACATCGATATTATTTCAGCCGAAATAAAGGTTTTTAAGCCGAAGCTCATCGTCCTGAGTCCCGGTCCCTCCACACCGCAAAATGCCGGTAATTGTCTGGAATTAATCCGTCGTTATCATCAAACGCTGCCCTTTTTGGGGGTTTGCCTGGGGCACCAGTGCCTGGTGGAAGCCTTCCACGGCAAGGTCGGACCCTGCCGTGAAATAATTCATGGAAAACCGAGTATGATTTACCATGACGGCAAGGGTATCTTTAAAAATATTGGAAATCCACTCCAGGTTGGTCGTTATCATTCGCTTGCTGCATTAAAACTACCTGAAGAGTTCGAGACCAGCGCCACATTTAACGGGATCGTTATGGCTGTCCGGCATCGAAAGCTTCCCCTATTCGGCGTTCAATTTCATCCCGAGAGTATTCTGACCCCGCAAGGCGGACAAATAATCGAAAATATATTGGAGATCATATCATGATTAACGAAGCAATTGCAAAATTGGTCGAAAGAGTTGACCTTAAAGAAACCGAAACCGAAGCAGTAATGGAAGAGATCATGACCGGTCGTTGTACCGATGCTCAGATTGCAGGATTTCTGACTGCGCTCAGAATGAAAGGCGAGACGGTCGCGGAAATTACAGCCTGTGCCCGGGTAATGCGAGCCAAAGCAGTTCGAATCGACGCTCATGGCGAAATCAATCTGGATCGCGAAGATATCAACTTCGATCACGAGACCATCGTTGACACCTGCGGCACGGGGGGCAGTAATACAAAGACTTTCAATATTTCAACGGCGACTGCTTTCGTGGTCGCCGGCGCCGGTGTTAAGGTTGCCAAACACGGTAATCGGGCCGTCTCTTCCACCTGTGGCAGCGCCGATGTTTTGGAAGAACTCGGAATTAATCTGAAAATCAGTCCGGAAAAAATCGAGGAAAGCCTGCGTCTAATCGGCATCAGTTTTCTATTCGCTCCATTATTGCACGGAGCCATGAAACATGTCATTGCGGCTCGAAAGCAACTCGGCATTCGCACGGTTTTCAACATCCTCGGTCCGCTGACCAATCCGGCAGGCGCCTCCGCTCAGGTCCTCGGAGTCTACAGCAGAACCTTAACGGACAAACTCGCCGGAGTACTACAAAAGTTAGGTAGCAGACGGGCTTTTGTCGTGCATGGCGCCGATTGTCTCGATGAAATCACGATTACCGGAAAAACGACTGTCGCCGAACTTAAGGATCAGGCAATCAGTCAGTATGAAATCCATCCCTCCGATTACGGACTTCCGGTCGCCACGCTCAAAGATATACGAGGCGGCGATGCAAAGCAAAATGCCGCCATCGTTTTAGATGTTTTACACGGATTAAAAGGTCCACGCCGGGATATTGTCATTCTCAATGCCGCTTTTGCCCTCATGGCAGCCGACAAGGTCAAAAATGTCGAAGAGGGATTGCAACTAGCCGCCGGCACTATCGACAACGGTTCAGCCTTAGCCAAATTGAACGCACTGCGGGAGTTTACACTACAATGATATTGGAACGCATAATCCAGTCTAAAAGAGAGGAAATTGCAGCCCGCAAAACCCTTATGCCACTGGATTCCTTCAAAAATTCTTTGTCGGCTTCCAGACGCAATCTCAAGGCTTCTCTGCAAAAACAAACACGTCCGGCTCTCATTGCCGAGATCAAAGCAAAATCGCCGTCTGCCGGTGAATTGCGGCACGGTTTCGACTTCAATCAAATTCTGGATATCTACAACCGGCACCCGCTCGTTGACGCGATTTCGGTTCTCACGGATACGCCGTTTTTCGGCGCTAAACTTGACGATCTCCGACAGGCAGCCGACAACAGTTCCAAACCGATCCTGCGCAAAGATTTTATTATTGATCAGTATCAAATATACGAATCCCGGTTATACGGCGCCGATGCGATATTGCTGATCGCGCGGCTTCTGTCCAGGTCGCAGATTACTGAATTTATCCATATAGCCGCCACTCTCGACATGGATTGTCTGTTAGAAATTCACCACGAGACTGAAATTCCCAAAATACCACAGAATGTTCCGATTCTCGGTATAAACAACCGTAATCTTGATACGTTGAAAATTGATCTCAATCAAACGATCCGGCTTTCGCAGATATTGCAACCACGCTGTGAGATTCTGGTCGCCGAATCAGGAATTCATTCACGGCAAGACGTTCATCTCATCAGACCATTTGCGGATGCAATGTTAATTGGCAGCAGCCTGTTAAAGTCCGAAAATATCAACCGGAAAATCGAGGAACTTTTCTCGCCGGCTATCAAAATCTGCGGCATTACAAATAGCAGCGATGCCCGGCAAACCGCTAAATTCGGAGCCGATTATCTCGGATTTGTATTTTATCCCCAATCCCAACGTTTCATTTTGCCAGGTAAAGCCGCTGAGATTATGAAAAATATCCGTCAGGATTTTCCAAATTGTAAAATGGTTGGGGTTTTTGTAAATGAAACAATAGCAAAAATCCGAACCATCTGCGACCAATGTCAATTGGATTATATTCAACTTCACGGCGACGAACCGGATAATTATATCCATAATCTCGACGCCCCTGTTATAAAAGCTTTTCGCATTAGAGATCAGACCGATATCCGGCGGGTGAATCAATCTATCGCTCAGAGAGTACTACTGGATAGCTGGTCTGACAGTCAGTATGGCGGAACGGGTCGGCGTTTTGATTGGCAATTACTAAAAAATATCGAGAAGCCGCTTGTTTTTCTGGCAGGCGGTATCACACCGAAGAATTTTCCGGAAGTAAAAAAACTTTATTCCTATGCGATTGATATCTCCTCCGGTATCGAAAAATACCCCGGCAAAAAAGACCGGACTAAACTTAAACAACTTTTTACAGGTGCATTATGAAAAACGGCTATTTTGGACACTACGGGGGTCAGTTTGTCGGCGAAACCCTGATGCCGGCAATTCTTGAACTCGATTCAACTTTTAAAAAATTGAAGCATGACAGAGAATTCAATAAAAATCTGAATAGCTTGTTGAGCAAGTATGTCGGTCGACCGACTCCCGTTACTTTTTGTCCGAATCTAAGCACAAAATTTGGCTGCAAAATTTATCTCAAGCGGGAAGACTTGGCGCATACCGGCGCGCACAAGATCAATAATGCGTTGGGACAGGCTCTGCTCGCCAAAGCAATGGGAAAAACCCGCATTATTGCCGAAACGGGCGCCGGTCAACACGGCGTCGCAACAGCCACGGCTTGCGCCAAACTCGGACTCGATTGTCAAATTTTCATGGGTGTTGTAGATATGGAGCGCCAAAAGCCAAACGTTTTCAGAATGAAATTGCTCGGTGCGGATGTCATCCCGGTCAGATCCGGCACTCAGACATTGAAAGACGCTATCAACGAAACCCTGCGTGACTGGTCCGCTTCTACGGCTACAACTCACTATTTAATTGGATCGGCTTTAGGTCCCCATCCCTATCCGGAGATAGTTGCCCATTTTCAAGCGGTGATCGGTCGTGAAGCACGATTTCAGATATTAAAAGAAACCAAACGATTACCCAATGCGGTCGTCGCCTGTGTCGGCGGAGGCAGCAATGCGATTGGAATCTTTCGCGCCTTTCTAAAAGATTCCGACGTCCGTCTAATTGGCGTTGAGGCAGGTGGGCTCGGGATCAAATCCGGTAAGCACGCCGCGCGCTTTGCCGATCCTGAGTTAGGAAAACCGGGAATTTTACACGGAAGTCTGACTTATGTCCTTCAGGATCAGAATGGTCAAATTTACAACACACACTCTATCTCCGCAGGATTGGATTATAGCGCCGTTGGACCGGAGCATTCCTATTTGCGGGAAATCGGTCGTGCAGAATATTATTACGTGACCGACAAAGAATGCCTGAAAGCATTCCATCTGCTATCGGAGATGGAAGGCATTATCCCGGCTTTAGAGTCATCCCATGCGCTGGCTTATTCTTTCAAATTAGCCCGGAATCTTGACAAAAACGACATCTTACTAATCAACCTTTCCGGTCGGGGTGACAAAGATATATTCGAAGTTGCCCGGTATTCAGGAGATAAATTATGAACTATGCTGAACTTTTTCACAATTTAAAAAGAAAAAATGAAATCGCCCTCATTCCGTTTACCGTTATCGGTGATCCAAACTACCAGACGAGCCTGAAAATCGTAAAAAATGCCATCCACGCCGGAGCAGACATCCTGGAACTTGGATTTCCCTTCTCTGATCCGACTGCAGACGGGCCAACAATCCAAGCCGCCGATCAGCGAGCTCTTCAATCTGGAATCACAACCGACCAATGTTTTGAGTTTCTCCGCGAAGTTCGCTCTTACAGCATGATCCCGATCGGCTTGTTAATTTATGCCAATCTCGTCTATCGATACGGTATCGAAGAATTTTATGCCAAACTATCTGATATTAGCGTTAATTCCGTATTAGTTGCGGATGTTCCAATTGAAGAGGCTACTCCTTTTATAAAGGCTGCCAGAAACAGCGCCATTGACACCGTTTTTCTTGTCAGTCCACTCACAACTAACGAGAGATTGACCCAAATACTCGCCCAAGCGCGCGGTTTTATTTATCTAATTTCACGTCTCGGCGTTACAGGTGTGAGGAATGATGTACAGGATTTAACTATCAAACTAATTAAACAAATTAAACGGAAGACTCAATTGCCCATAGCAGTTGGTTTTGGTATTAGCAATCCCGAACAGGTTGAAACCTTAGCCCGGACTGAAGTTGACGGTGTGATTGTCGGGAGTGCGATAGTAAAAATTATTGAAGAAAATATAGATCGCCCGGAAAACATTAACACTGAAATTGGTTCTTTCATTGCCAGTCTGAAGAATGCCACCCGCGGAAGTTGTAAAATTAGTTAGGTAAACTGTCTTTAGGGGTCGGATGAAATTCAAAAGGCTCATTTACTTCTCTTTTAGGCATTTTAATTTCACCGAATTTTGCTTCGAATTTGGCAATATTATCTTTAAGAGTATAAAGCAGTGTTTTGGCGTGCATGGGAGTCATTATTATCCGGCTCTGAACAATCGCCTTGGGAGTACCGGGCATAATTCGGGCAAAATCAATCACAAATTCCGCTCCCGAATGAGAAATCACCGTAAAATTACTGTAATTACCTTCAGCTTTGGCTTCGGGTAATTCGATTTTTAATTGAACTGGTTTATTAGGTTTCATATTTGTCACTCATTTCTTTTTTTTACGCTTTTTGGTTTTTTGGGCAGGCTTATCATCATGGGTGTTTCCGTTCTCTTCTTCCCAATCTTCATCTACTAAAACGTCCGGATCGAAAATATTCCAGGCTTCATCTTCGATATCTGCGTCTTCTACCAGACCTTTCTTAAGCTCCATATCATCCTCGAATTCATCCCAGACTTCTTTGTGTTTTTCAAATTTAGAAGGATCGATATCAGGTTCATCATAATCTTCCCGGTCCTCCTTGATGATCTCGTCCCGGTACAAATTCACATCAAAGAAATCAATATCGTCCACTATATCATGAAACATCAGTAATTCCAGAAAATCCAGATACTTGGCGTCACGTAAATTTGTTTTACAGTGTGGACAGACCAGAGATTTTCTCAACTCTTTCTCATCTAAGGGGGCATTGCATTTCGGACAAACCAAATCTTCCATCAAAACTCCTATTATTTTTGCGGCGGTAAATATAACCGGATAAGGACATATGGTCAAGAAAAAAATAAGTGTTTTTTGAGTATTTTTATGTTTTTTAAAAAACAACCTGTTTTGAAATGATTTGTTATTCATCAATCGGCGTCTCCGGATAATAAGTTGATATTCAGCAAATTTAAAACGGGTTAACAATATTTATGAGATTTTCGAAAAATACGATATAGTTGTTGCTTTTTTTATTTGTATTCTTAAATTTTTCAAAGAAAATAATATGACGGAAAATTTAAAACAATGGCGTTTAGAATTCTGTTTTGCTATTATGCAGAAGATTAACCTGTATTTGGAGGCAACCGCGCAAGAAGGCTTTAAGGTAAAGCAAACCGATGCTTATTTACACCATGGCGCTTTTATTGACAAGATACAATAAAACATAAAAAAATTGACAGTATTGTTTGCAGGTCATTTCAGGTAAACAAATGAGAAATATAAATAAACTAAACTTGCTTATTCTCGAGGATAATCCTTATGATGCAGAGTTAATGGTAAATGAACTCGAACGAGAAGAATTTATTGTAGAATGGAAGCTGGTCAACAAGGGTAAAACCTTTAAAAAAGCGCTCGCGACAAAACCCGACCTCATTTTAGCCGATTACCGCCTGCCCTCCTTTGATGGTATGCAAGCTTTAAAAATAAAGCAACAATTTGCTCCGGAAATTCCATTTATAATCGTGTCGGGCTCAATAGGTGAAGAGCTTGCCGTCGAATGTATTAAAGCGGGGGCGACAGATTATGTTTTAAAAGACAAACCTCGCCGTTTGGGATATGTTGTAAAACGGGCGCTGAACGAAGCGGAAGAACTCAGGAGACGCAAGCACGCAGAAGAAACGCTTCGGGAAAGCAATGAAAAATATCATGCAATTGTGGAAAACAGTCATGACGCAATTTACATTTATCGAGGTAAGGAATTCTTGTTTGTGAACGGCAAAGCCTGTGAATTATCCGGTTATAGTGCAAAAGAATTTTATAAAATGGAAATCTGGGATTTAATTCATCCTGACGACAGAAATAGAATTGAAGAATATAGCAAGAAAAGCGCCTTCAGAAAAAAAACTCCTTCCACATATTCCGGCAGAGTCGTTTGCAAAAATGGCGATGTAAAAGATTGTGAATTTGCCGCCAGCGTAATTTCTTATAATAACCGTAATGCTGTTCTTGGAATTGCCCGCGACATCACCAGGCGCAAGCGGGTAGAAGAAAAACTCAAAGAGAGTGAAAAGCGTCTGGATATTGCTTTAAAAGGCACCGGGGTTGGAATGTGGGATTGGAATATTAAAACAGACAAAATGGTATATAATGAGAGATGGGCTGAGATAATCGGCTATACATTGGAAGAATTATCATCTATGAGAATAGATGCCTGGACACAATTAACTCATCCGCAAGACCGGAAAATATCCAACGAACTACTTGAAAAACACTTTGCCGGAGAAACAGAATACTATATTTCCGAAGTAAGAATGAAGCACAAAAACGGTAACTGGATCTGGCTACTGGACCGTGGAAAGGTTTTTGAATGGGGTGAAAACGGGAAACCGATCAGGATGGTAGGAACGCATCTGGATATTACCGAGCACAAAAAGATTGAGAAAGAGCGCGAAAGAGTGATTAGGGAACTCAAAGGAAAATTAAAAGAGGGAAAAATACCGGATGGATTCCTTCCAATTTGCGCTTCTTGTCATAAAATAAGAGACGAACAAGACATCTGGCATCCCGTTGCCGACTATTTAAGCAAGCATACCAATTTGGAATTTTCGCACGGTATGTGCCCCGATTGCATAAAAGAGTTCTATGGTAAAAAGGCTTGGAATAGGATAAAAGATAGAAGAAACAAACAATCGTGACATCCAATGAAGTCCATACTTTTATGGGCACATTATCAAGATAGATGTTCTATTTATCGAAAAAACCGACATTATGGACAGCCCCTATTTAGTTTTTCTCTTTCAAAGATTTCAGAACTCCTGACTTATCGCAGATTATTCTGTCTCTAATTTTTGCAATAATAATAATCGATGCAGCATAATCTAAAAATCTATCAGATAATCCTTCAGAATTCACAGCACACATCCTTATTTT
>JAGHBC010000120.1 GCA_021161185.1 Fidelibacterota bacterium | reverse complement strand
GGCGGCGTTATGATATGGGCGCTGGGTCAGGATGTGATTGGTGACGATCAACCCCTGGCGGAAACGGTAGGGCGATCGATGAATCTTGTCTCCGGAATATATTCATCACAACAAGGAATCCCGGAATCATTTTTATTATTGAAAAACTATCCGAATCCTTTTAACGCAAGTACTGTGATTCCCTTCTATCTGGCAAAAGAAGAGGAGATTCATTTGGAGGTTTTCGATATTCTCGGAAGACAAATAACAACGCTTGTCAATGAGAAAAAAACTAAAGGTTGGCATAAGGTCTATTTCAGTTCAGCAGGAATTCCTTCCGGACTTTATTTCTACAAGATTCAAAGTTCTTCTTTTTCTAAAATCTATAAAATGGCGATATTGAAATAGCAGTATGATTTTACTAGTTAAATGAAAATTATTATTAATCAGCAACTAAGAATAGAAAATAACTTAAAACTAAGGAGATTAAACTCATGAACCTTGAACCTATGGAATTCACAACGAAAAGCCCCATCACATTGATTGATTGGATTATTATTATTTCGTTTATACTCATCATAATCGCAATTAGTATCTATTATTCAAAACAAAGCCGGAAAAGTGTATCAGATTATTTTGCTTCCGGACAAGGAATGCCTTGGTGGATTCTAGGCACATCAATGGTAGCGACCACCTTTGCAGCAGATACACCGCTGGCAATTAGCGGTCTGGTCGTTTCACAGGGAATCTGGGGTAATTGGTTTTACTGGGCACAGGTACCACAGTTTATGGTGGGTGTCTATTTCTTTTCACGTTTGTGGCGGCGGGCCGGAATTTTAACGGATAATGAACTTGTTGACATCCGCTATTCCGGTAAAGCAGCGTCCTTTTTACGAGGATTCCGCGCTATTTATTTTGCTGTTCCCTATAACGCCATTACCATAGGTTTTGTGATTCTGGCTTTGACGAATATTATCGGATTGACTTTTAATGTTCCAAAATTATGGGGCATTATTGTTTCTATTTTAATTACGGTTGGGTATACGGCGATTTCCGGACTTTCGGGAGTTATGGTGACAAGTTTCTTCCAGTTTTTCTTGGCGATAGGGATGATGGTGTACCTGGCTGTTATTGCGGTTGGTGCGGCGGGTGGTTTTGGGTCAATATTAGAGCAGCTTCCACAGATATATGGTTCGGCAAAGGCAAGCGCAATGCTGGATATAATACCTTCAATTAACGCGCCAAACCATGGATGGACAATATTTATTCTTTATATCACGTTAATGTGGTGGACCACAGGACCTACCGATGGAGGAGCATACTTTGCGCAACGCATGATTTCCGCCAAAAATGAAAAGCATTCCTTTCTGGGATATTTCTGGTTTAATATCTGGCATGTAGTCTTAAGACCATGGCCGTGGATAATTGTCGGGCTTGCAGCTGCCGTTTTGTTTCCCGGTATTGCTCAAAGAAGTCCGCTTACGGGCGAATTGGTGAAAAATCCGGAACTGGGATATATTGCAGTCATGCTTACCTATCTTAAACCTGGTTTCTTGGGATTAATGCTGGCAGCATTTCTGGCAGCGTTCATGTCAACCATTAGCGCTCAAATCAATTGGGGTGCTTCATATCTGATCAACGATTTTTACCGCCCTTATATTAAAAAGAATGCATCCGAGAAACATTATGTTCGCATGTCTATTCTCGCGGTTGTATTTTCAGCGTTTCTGGGCGGCGTCGTTACCTTTTTTCTAGACAGTATTTTTACCGGGTGGTTATTGTTATGGGCAATCAATGCCGGTATCGGCGTGGTATATTTGGCACGTTGGTACTGGTGGCGGGTCAATGCTTGGTCGGAAATATCGGCCATCGCCTGTTTAATCAGCGTCATTGCCGTTATTTTGTTTGTGGATTCGATTGTCGTGATGAAAGGTATTTTAATTGCCATAGTGTTGCTAACATTTGTAGCTCTGATTGTCTTTGGTTTGAGCAAAAAGGCATGGCGTAAGGAATACCTCGGCTCATCTATCTTTATTATCAGCATGATCGTTTTGTCCATTGTTCTGGTGGTTGTGATTACCCTGCCCGAAAACACCTATCCCTGGACGCTTATCTATACCTTGCCTATTTCACTTTCCGTCTGGCTGACAACAACCATGCTGACTAAGCCAACTGAAGAAGCGAAACTGATCGAATTTTACAAAAGAACGCATCCCGGCGGACCTGGTTGGAAGAAAATTGCAGATAAAGTTAAAGAGGATTACAGTGCCGGGCATACTTTTAACAAACGAAATATTATCGGTTGTATCTTCGGGATCATCGGTACCTATGCGGCGCTGATTGGATTCGGTCATTTGATATTAGGGAAATTAGTATCGGGTTCACTGTTAATGGTTTTGCTGGTTATCAGCATTGTGATCATTGTCAAGAATTTGTCTAATGAAAAATGGGAAACGGGGGATATAAAACAATGAGTCTGAATTACCGGTATTAGATAATCAGAAAAGAGAATAAAGAAAAGGCTGTCTGGTAATTTTAGACAGCCTTTTCTTTATAATTTTATAATTTATTGTGATTTTTTAGCCCATAATCACGATGACTTCATTGACTGAGTCGGCTTCCTGGGGCGGTATCGGACATTCGATAGATTTTCCATTTAGAGTTACTGACTTAACGCCTTTTTGTACACCTGTCGGATTCTTTACGATGATCTTGTATGTCGCTTCTCTCCATTTGCGCTGAGTCTCAAATCCCTTCCAGTTCGCCGGAATGCAAGGGTCAATCAACATGCCATCAAAAGTTAGCCTGATGCCAAGCATCCATTGAGTTGCCGCTATGTAAAACCAGCCGGCAGATCCTGTGAGCCAGGGATGTCTTGCCCGTCCAAAAGCAGTGTGATCTCTACCCATGATAAACTGACAATACAAGTAGGGTTCAGCTTCACGGATTTCGATGATATCATTTTGATTATAGGGCAGGATCGCGTCATAAAACTTCATAGCCCGATCTCCTCTTCCCAAAATACACTCGGCGATTATTGCCCAGGGGTTGGGATGACTAAAGATCGCAGCGTTTTCCTTAATACCCTTATAGACACGAGTAACGTAGCCAATATCGTCATTTGGTTTTGAATAGGCCGGCCATAACAGATGGAGACCATATTGAGAATACAGATGTTCATTTACGGCATCCATGCACATCTTGCCTCGCTCTTTAGAGGCCACGCCTGAGTAGACAGCCCAACTCTGGGCATTCAAAAAGAGTTTGCCCTCATCATTGCTCTGAGAGCCGACTTTTATATTTTTACCTGTAATTCCCCGAATATACCATTTACCGTCCCAGAGTTCATTCTCACAAGCCTTTTTTATCTTTTCAGCCATAGCCTTGTATTTTTGGACATCTTGTATCCGACTCAAGTATTTAGCGGCTTCGATGAAAGACTGTAATGCCCAGTAATGCATAAAAGACACCATAGCGCTTTCGCCTCCACCCAAATTCAAACAATCGTTCCAATCTGCTCTTAAACCTTTACAAATTCCGGTTTGACCGACATATTTGGCGGAAAAATCCAAAATCTTTTTCAAATGTTCATAAACTGTACCTTCGCCCCTATCGGCATAAGGAATCAATTCGTCAAAAAATGCAAGATCCCCCGTTTCCTTCACAAATTCACAAACTGATACCACGAGCCAAAGCGCATCATCGGCGCAAACATCTTCTAGACCATGCACGATATTTTTCGAGCCGGATGTGGGTACAACCGTCGGAAGTTTTACCTCCGATAGATTATCTTCTTTCGGTTTAAATTTCTCTGGATCAAAAAGGTGTAAACCATATCCAATACTCGTATGACCACGTAGAAGTTCAACAATGCGCTGCTTGCTTTTTTTAGGATTGGTATGAACAACGCTCATGATATCCTGGGCTGTATCGCGATAACCCAGTCCGTTACGTCCACCGACTTCAATAAACGAGGCAAACCGCGACCAGATTAAGTTGGTCTCAGCCTGGTAGAGCGTCCATGTATTAAGCATAGTGTTCATACCCTGGTGAGGAGTTTTAAACTGGAAAACAGATGTCTTCTTCTGCCAGTATTTTTTTAACTCCTCAAAAGCCTTTTCAACATTGTCGAAATCCGAATATTTTCTTTTAATTGAAAAGCCCTTTTCTCTTCGCGAACCGACGCCCAGCATAAAGATTAATCGTGTTTCTTCCCCCGGAGCAAGTGTCAATCGCTTATGTAAAGAGCCACAATGGTTGCCGCCTAGTTCAAAGCTATTACTGCATTTACCACGCTCAACCGCAATGGGGTTTGTTTCCGTCCGGTAATTACCAAGGAAGCGGTCGCGTATGCAATCGTAGCTATCCGGATCAAAGTTTGAAGCGAAGAAGTGATATGCCCACGGCTCATAGAAGAAGTCAAATTCAATAATACCGTCTTTGTAACTCGAGCCACTTGAATAGAGGCTCATTTGAAAATTTTGGTTGTCGATTTCGACATGTTTAAAAGAAAACTCAAGATAAGAGAAGACACTGATTTTGCGCTTCTTATCACTCATATTCTTAATGTTAATATCCCAAATCTCAACATCATCATCTATGGGAATGAACAGAAGTTGCTCAGCCTGAATCCCGAGATAATCACACAGAAATTTGGAGTATGAAAGACCATGCCTGACTTCATATTTTGCTTTTCTCAGATTCTTGCCCACAGGCTGCCAAGAGATAGACCAGTATTCATTTGTCTCATCATCCCTTAAATAAACATAATGTCCTGGTCGGTCCAAAGGCACGCCATTAGGACGAAAGCGTGTAATCCGGTTGTGTTCAGCTGATTTATAAAAGGTGTAACCACCCGCATTGTGTGAAATCACGGTGCACAAATCCTTTACACCGAGATAATTGGTCCATGAAACCGGTATATCAGGACGTTCTATCACATATTCTCTTTTTTCATCATCAAAATAACCGTAACGCATATTTTTATCCTTATTTTTTATGCTTCTATTGAAGCTTTCCTAACGACAATTGCTCTAAAGAGATTTATACGACTGATCCCATTTTCCAGGGGATATTGGAATAATTATTTATGTATTTCGTTATTGTTGGTTTGGATAGCATTGTCCGACTTATTTTACAAATTGTTATGGTCATCTCTTAAATATTATATTCTTACTTGTTGTTTCTTATTCAATGTTACTACTTTTCTCTTCCTGATTTACTATCCGAAGATTAACAATACCGGTAAACTTCTCAATCGAAATTGTGATAAGGTGTTAATTTATATTATACAGGCGCATTCGTTTTTATTATTAACACTCCCCATCAAATAAATTCTTCCTTCTCTCCCCATGGTTTTTTATCCGAACAATAATTTAACTGTATACTTCTCCTATCAATCATTCGCTCCTCTTACTGTCTGTATAATATAAAAAATGTTTAGTTTCTTTTCAAGTAAAACATACTAATTATTTAAACTACTCTTAATATCTGTCGCGAGATCACAATATATATTTATAATTTACAAGTAATTAACTGTGCTTACTTATCCATTTATTTTCACTGTCGGAATTTTAAAAAATTTATTTAAAATTATAGAAGCTGCACCGATAGCTACCGAATATCTGCCGTGAATACTGGTCTCAATTTTTAAACATCTATAACTAGAATCCAACATATCAAGTTCTAACTCGTTTCTGATCGGTTTTAAAATTATTTCGCCCAATTCAGCCACATCGCCGGCTATTATTAATTTATTTGGATTTAGCATCGCAACCGGTCTGGCAATATTTTTTCCAATAAGATGACCTAAATTGTTAAAATATTTCACAGCCGCCTCATCGCCTTTTTTAGCAGCGTCAATCATAATATGTATATCGATATCATCAATCGACTCTGCATATTTTTTTAATATTTTACCTTTTGAAAGTATGTTTCTTAAAGTGACTAGCTGATCATCCAATGTAGGTAATTTAATATTTAATTCACCTGCCGTATAGGAACAGCCGTGGTATAATTCACTATTTATGATAATTCCTATACCAAGCCCGCCAATTTGCTTCTGTACTTCTATAAGAACAACCACTAAATTATTAACGCCTTTAGCTGCTCCCGTCCATTTGGCGCCGACAGCAACAGAATTGGCGTTATTTTCAACTATTATGGGAAATGGAAACATTTTTTTTAATTTAGATAACAAGGGAATATCTAGTTGCGGTAATACATCGGTCGCCAATATGCAGCCTTTTTTGGTATTAACAACTCCTGCTACAGCAATACCTATACCCAGGATATTTTTCTTTTGTAAATTTGCACATTTTATTATTTGATCTACGCACTCCTTTATTTGTAATACCAATGGATCCAGATGAATCTCTGAGCGAGTTTTAAACACTTTCTTTATTATAGGCTTACCATTCAAGTCGATAATCACAGCCGTAATTTCTTTAATTTCAACATCTAACCCGATTGCATAGATGGAATTGCTATTAAGTTTCCATAAAGTTGGTCTTTTACCTCCTCTCAGAGTGGATTCACCTTTACCCGATTTTACTATTAAGCACTTTGACGACAATTCCTTTATAATATTGGAAATCGTAGATGGTCTCATCCCTGTTATCTTGGCAAGTTCTGCTCCAGATAATTCCTCTTTATCTCTGATTAAATTTAAAACCATACTAACATTAATATTTTTTATTAAACGAACATCGCCAGTCTGCATTTATACTCCTTTTTTGGGGGGATATTTTCCCAACTACCTTAAACAACCCTTTTTTTAATTTTTATAGAGAAACTGTTCTTCTGATTCTTATACTCCATATTAACTAAATATACACCAGATGAGATAGAAATACCATTTATATTTTTTTGCTTTCCAATTTATGTAAAATGGTAAAGAATACCCCACTGCTTGCGGCGATTGTGATGAATTTGCCAAAGTTAGAGCAAGGCTGTAACCTTCTATTATAGAATTGAAGTTTGCAAGTTGTTGTTCCTACCAAATTCGTTACCAAATGGTGATGTGTTTGAAATATCGGAAATTACTGTTCCGGTAGATGTCTTTGGGGGATTCACCAGAACCACTTTTTTAATAATATCTCAAATTCCCGGATGCTTTTGGACTTATAAATTGATTGATATGTCTCCTGGAAATAAATTTGGCAGGGATTAGCGTGGATTTTTCAGGTATCGACGCTGCGAATGTCCAAAATTTGATTATCCCGTTCAACGGTTGCTGTTAGGCGCCGGTTTTCGGGCAATTGAAGATATGACCTTTCTGAGCAAATTACCTACAATGCAGCGATTCGATTTATGCGCCTTATACCGGCAAAGACAAACACCGAATGAGCGCCTACAAGGGTCGTAGCGCTTTTCTATTCTGGATTATTCATAAATTCTTACCGTTCGGTGCCTGCTGTGCTAAGACAAGAATATTAGAGACCTGTCTGCGCCCTGATAGGCTGGGACAGGGTGGATCTGAAATAAAACAAGCCTGTCAATATTAGAGAAAATTGTGCCATACAATCAAAAAAAGATGTAAATTCTCATGGAGACTTTTTGTTATTGTAAAAGGTTTGTTGAAAATGAGAGAAAGACGACTCGCACGCGAAGTAGCCCTGCAGGCTATATATGCCCAGGAACTGTCCGGCAACAATATTAAAACCGTTGCAGCCGATATAATTGATAAATCCGAAGAGCTTTCTGACGAGCTAAAGTCATTTGCCGGTGAAATCTTTAGATTGGCGACCCTTAATAAAAAAGAGATAGACGACTATATAAAAACCAAATCTGAAAATTGGACTTTTGACCGGATTGCCATTATTGACCGATTGATTATTAGAATGGCGATATGTGAGTTTTTGTATTTTGAAGATATTCCGCCCAAGGTATCGATTTCCGAGGCAATTGAGATTGCCAAAAAATATTCTACCGATGACAGCAGCGCATTTGTAAATGGTATCCTGGATGCTGTTCTGCACTTAATAATGGAAAAGAAACCCGATAAGCAATAGAATTAAATTGGTTATTCCGTCGCAAAAAAAACAAACCTGCCTGAACGGGGATGAATTTTCGGTAAACCTTTAATTGTTTTAAATATATGAGATCGTAAAACAGTGATTATTAACACAATCTAAACCTTGGAGAGATATGAATATCGGATCGTTTTTAACATCAATATTTGGCACAGCTTCGGGGCGAGAAATAAAAAAAATTATGCCTCTGGTCGCAGAGATTAACAGGATATATGCTTCTTTGAAAGATATTCCGATAGAAAAATTACGTCAACGGACGGATGAATTTAAAGCTATGCTGCAGGAGGTTCGCAAGGTCAAAGAGGCGGATATCGAAAATTCGAATATGACAAGGGCTGAAAAGCGCAAGGCGGTCATTAAAGCCGAACAGGAAAAGCTGGACGAGATTCTGCCGGAAGCTTTTGCTATGGTAAAAGAGATCTGCCGGCGTTTAGTAGGTCAGGAATGGACTGTGGCAGGGCAGAAAACTCTATGGGAAATGATTCCTTACGACGTTCAACTCATTGGCGGTATTGTATTACACCAGGGAAAAATTGCCGAGATGAAAACCGGCGAAGGTAAAACCCTGGTAGCAACAATGCCAGTATATTTGAATGCCCTGACTGGACGCGGCGTCCACCTTGTTACGGTGAACGATTATCTGGCTCAGCGTGACAGTCAATGGATGGGACGGATTTACACCGAGTTGGGACTGACGGTTGGTTGTATCCTGAACAGCATGGATAGCCAGGAACGCAAAGAGATGTACAATATGGATATAACCTATGGTACAAACAATGAATTCGGCTTTGACTATCTACGGGATAATATGGCGATTGTCGCTGAAGATCAGGTTCAACGGGAATATTATTATTGTATCGTAGATGAAGTTGATAATATTTTAATAGATGAAGCCCGGACGCCGTTGATCATTTCCGGTCCTGTCTCCAGTTCACGTCATGAGAAGTACGATAAATTGAACCCTGCAATTGCTACCCTGGTTCGCTTGCAGCGTGACAAAGTTACCGGAATACTATCGCAATTACCCGATAATTTTGAAGAAATCAAAAGCCCTGAAGAAAGCGCCCGTAAACTATATGTCGCCTCTCAGGGCATGCCCAAAAATAGGCGTCTCCGGAAATTGCTGGAAGACTCTGCCTATCAACGGCTCTTACAGCAAGGAGAAAAGGAATTTCTACTGCTTACCAATGCCAAAACAGGAAATTCCATCAGCCAGGATGAGTTTTTTAAGGATTTGTATTATTATGTCGAAGAAAAGCAACATAATATTACCTTAACACCGAAAGGCGAAGAAAAGCTTGCAGCTTTAATAGGGATACAGGTGAATGATCTGGTGGTTCCCGATCTGGCGGAAGAATTTGTTAAGGTAGATGAAGACATATCTTTAAGCGATGCCGAAAAAGAGAAAAAGAAAATGGAGTTGGATGCGCTCCATTCGGAAATATCGGACCGTTTTCATAATATTGCCCAGTTATTGCGGGCATACGTTTTATATGAAAAAGACGTAGAATATGTTGTTCAGGACGGCAAGGTCTTAATTGTCGATGAGTTTACCGGGCGTATATTGCCGGGGCGCCGCTATAGCGACGGGTTGCATCAGGCTATAGAGGCTAAGGAAAGGGTAAAAGTTGAGGCGGAAACCCAGACCTTTGCCACGATTACTATTCAGAATTACTTCCGTATGTATGCTAAACTGGCTGGTATGACCGGTACCGCCGAGACGGAATCCGCCGAATTTGATGATATTTACAAACTTGGCGTGGTCGTTATTCCGACAAATGAACCCTGTATTCGTATTGATCACGAAGATCAGGTTTATAAAACACGACGCGAAAAATATGTCGCGATTTTAAATGAAATTGAAGACGCCTATCACCGCGGACAGCCGGTACTTGTGGGAACGGTTAGCGTTGAAGTTTCCGAAACAATCAGCCGGATGCTGAAGCGGCGCGGCATTACTCATAATGTATTGAATGCCAAACAACACCAGCGGGAAGCGGAGATCGTGGCCCGCGCCGGTGAAAAACAGGCAATAACAATTGCAACCAATATGGCCGGTCGCGGAACTGATATTAAGCTTGGGCAAGGCGTGAAAGAGCTGGGTGGGTTATATATCATCGGAACCGAACGGCATGAGTCCCGCCGGATTGATCTCCAGCTGCGCGGTCGCAGCGGACGGCAAGGCGATCCCGGAGCATCCCGGTTTTTCCTGTCTCTCGAAGATGACTTAATGCGCCTCTTTAATTCCGAACGAATCGCGTCTATAATGGACCGCATGGGAATCGAAGAAGGGCAGGTGATTACCCATCCCATGGTAACCCGTTCGATACAACGGGCGCAGAAGAAAGTCGAAGGTCGGAACTTCAGTATTCGTAAACATCTGCTTGAGTATGACGATGTGATGAACCAGCAGCGGGAGATCATTTATGACCGCCGTAATTATTCCCTGAAGGAAGAGAATATTAAGGAAGAGATTCTTGAAATTTTGGAAGAATGGACTGGTGAATTAGTCGAGGAATATACCGATCCAAAACTACTGCCGGAAGAGTGGGATTGGGAAGGACTGCGGAGTGAACTGAATAACACGCTGGGCATTGATATTCGCCTTCAGGAATTATCCGACGCTTCAGAAGAGAATGTCCGGCAGGTTATCATTGACCGTGCAGTTGATTATTACAATCGCCGGGAACAATATTTTGGTGAAGAACAAATTCGCTACCTTGAAAAATTCGTTACTCTGCGGACAATAGATGAAAAGTGGCGGGATCATCTTTATGCTATGGATCAGTTAAAAGAGGGGATTAACTGGCGCGCCTACGGGCAAAAAGATCCCCTGTTAGAGTATAAAAGTGAAGCATATAAAGCCTTTGTTAATGTCATTGATGAAATAAACAAGGAGACTCTGAAGATCTGTTTCAGAGCACAGCTAAGAGGTGCGCAGCCGGAGCCTCGCAGACTGCGCCGGGCATTGCCCGTTCAAATGGTTCATCAGGATTCATTAGGCATGGGCTTGTCTCCGTCAGCCCAGGAGCAAGCGACCGGCGACAATCGACCTCGTAAAATCAAACCTATTCACGTCGGTCCTAAAATAGGGCGCAATGATCCCTGCCCCTGCGGTAGTGGCAAAAAATACAAAAAATGCCATGGCGCCGATGTTTAAGATCAACCCGATATTATTTAGGGGGGCGTGATCAACAAGGTAATCCTGCGGAATCGGGAATTTATTTTAATTCAATTCAAGCTAAGGGGGTCATCAAGATGGTTAAAATGGTTTACCAGAAGTAGATAAAATGATTTGCAGATTATGGTTTTACATATAGAGAACCGTCGTAACCGTCGTAACAGCGCTTTGAAAATTGTATGGATTTTTTAAATTAAGATGCTCTCGGAGCTGCGGTGGCGGAATTGACAGACCTATCCGCCGGCGCTACTTGCCAGAGTGGTGAAATTGGTATACACGCTAGGCTTAGGACCTAGTTCCCATTTACGGGAGTGTGGGTTCGAATCCCACCTCTGGTACAAGGCTTCGGCAGGCGGGCGTGCCGGACTTAGGATCCAGTTCTTTTACGGAGTGCGAGTTCGACTCTCGCCCGCGGCACAACTCTTGAAATTAAAGAAAAGGGAAATAAATGAAAGTCTCAGCCAGTGATATCAACAGTGTTCAACGCAAGATCAGAGTTGATTTTGAATGGAATGAAGTAGATGCCAATTATACCAAAACACTTCAGAAACTTCGCAAAGAATTAAAAGTTGATGGTTTTCGACCGGGAAAGGTTCCCGCTACAGTTGCAAAACGATTACTTGGTTCCCGGCTGAACTACGATTTTACCAATGACGTTATTGAAACCACCTATAAAAATATCTTAAAAGAAAATGGGTTCGATAGTTTTATTGATCTGGAAATTAATGAAGCGGATTATAAAGAAGGTGAGAGTTTTTTTTATGAAATGGTGCTGGAAATTGACCCCGAAGTTAAATTGCCCAATTATAAGAAGGGATTTCAGGTTCCCAAAACAACTTATATCGTTGACGAGGAGGATGTCAATTTATACCTTGAAGATATTCGTGAACACTATGCCGAGGTAAGGGAGGTAGACGAAGGTGCCCGGACCGGAGATTTTATTATTTGTGATATGCAGGAGACCGACAAAGACGGTATGCCGCTGATCGGCAGGAAAGTTCAGGACCGGATGATAAAGGTTGGTGAAGGAATTTTCGGAGAACCCGGCAGCGCAGCCCTGATTGGCGCAAAAGCAGGGGATAAAGTTCGTATAAACATTACTTCCGGAGAAGGCGAGCAAGTCCATTATCTGATCAATGTAAAACGGGTGGAGTCTCACGATCTGCCTGAGTTGACCGATAAATTTATTAGGGAAAATTTTGATAAATATGATGATTTAAAGGCATTAAAAGAAGAAGTGGAAAAATCGATCACAGCAGAATGGGAAAACCGTTCCGAAAAAGATTTTCTAACGGCGATCAGAGATTATTTTATTAAAAATGCGACTTTTGAGGTGCCTGAATCGAGAGTAAAGCGATTTCTCGATAATATTGTCGAAGATATTAAGGCTAAAAATGGCAACAAAGAGATTGACGAACAGAAACTCCGGGAACAGTACCGACCCATGGCGGAACGGGAAATTCGCTGGTACCTGATTCAGGAAGCAATCGATGAAACCGAGACAATCGAAGTTGACGACGAGGAAATTGAAAAAAGAATAGTGGAAATAGCCAGTCAATATCCCGAGCAGAACAGGGATGCGGTTGCCCGGTATTACCGGCAAACCGAAAACAGATCTCGTCTTGAAAGCGATCTGCGTGAACAAAAGATATTTGATTACCTGAAACAATTTGTTAAAATTGAAAAGGAAACGCTACATACAGCAGAATTTCGCAAAAGGAATATGTAATGAGTAATAAACCGATTGAAAATCAAATGTATATTCCCATGGTAGTCGAACAGACCGGACGGGGCGAGCGGGCTTACGATATCTATTCCCGTTTATTGAAAGAGAGAATTGTATTTCTGGGGTTTCCGGTAGACGATCATGTTGCCAGCCTGCTCATTGCGCAGTTATTGTTTCTGGAGGCTGAGGATGGAGATAAGGATATTTCCATATATATCAATAGTCCGGGCGGATCGGTAACCGCAGGGCTTGCGATTTATGACACGATACAGTATGTCAGCCCGGATGTTGCCACGATCTGTATCGGACAGGCTTCCAGTATGGCGGCAATCCTGTTAGCCGCCGGAACCCGGGGCAAGCGTTATGCCCTGCCGAATTCCCGGATCATGATTCACCAGCCTTTCGGTGGCGTGGAAGGTCAGGCAAGTGACATTGAGATTCATGCAAAAGAAATAATAAAAACAAAGACAATACTTAATAATATATTGTCTACGTTAACAAAACAACCAATAGATAAAATCGTTCAGGATTCGGACCGTAATCATTTTATGTCTGCGGTGGAAGCGCAGAGATATGGTATTGTGGATGAAGTTCTGGAAAAACACCTAAAAACTTAAAAAAATAAACCACTCCCTTGTAAAAAAAGCTTGACAAAGAAATCGCAAATAATGTAGATTCTTTTTATAGTGTGGGTTTGTAAAAAAATATTATAATTAATGTCAATTGAAGGGGGGGTAGTATGATGCGAGGCGCATGGATTTGTCGGTTTGTGTTTTTGCTCTCCATCTCCAAGGGATTTAGCGAATTAGATTAAATATTCTGATAGTTTGAACAAATTGTTTGAGTATAGAAGTTTATTGATAATTTTATCTTGAAAGAAGTGAGAATAAATATTTTTAAGATTTGTGAGATATGTAAGGAGTAAGCAATGAAAAAGGGGCTGTTATTTTTCGTTTGTTTTATTTTTGCGGTTAGCATTGTTACGTTTGCAGCCAGTACGGGTAAAATTGCCGGTAAGGTAGTTGATCAAAGTACCGGAGAGCCGATTATTGGTGCGAATGTGTTGGTTGAAGGTACCTATTTTGGATCGGCGTCGGATGCGGACGGGAACTATTTTATTTTAAATGTACCTCCCGGAACTTATACGGTTCGATGCCAGGTGATCGGATATAAAATATATATTATGAAGAATGTTATTGTTAATGCTGATCTAACCGCTAAATGTGATTTCCCCCTGGAAATTGAGGTTATTGAAGGGGAAACCATCATTGTGGAAGCCAAACGTCCGCTTATTCAACAGGATCTTACTGCGAGTCGAAACACTAAGACTGCAGAGGAAATTCAGACTATCCCGATAGATGATATTGAAGATATTGTCGGAATGACCGCCGGTTTCGTGGATGGTCATGCCCGCGGTGGTCGTATGGATGAAGTTCTTTATCTGGTTAATGGTATGCCGGTAACCGATCCGATGGGGCAGGGTGATTTGGGTGCCACTGAAGTTGAAATAGATATTCCCGAACTATCAATTGCCGAGGTGAACGTAACCACGGGTGGTTTTAGCGCAGAATATGGCAATGCCCAATCCGGTGTCGTGGATGTGATCACTAAAGAGGGGGGTGTGAATTATTCAGGACAGCTTCGTTATAAAACCAGCGCCTTGGGATTTGAACCCTTCCAGGATCACCATGATCTGAAAGATGTGGAATTTTCATTTGGCGGCCCGGTTCCTTCAAATTTCTGGGGCTCCCGTTTCTTTATCGCCGGTCAGTATTCCGATGATAAAGGTCGGTTTGATAATGCAACGGATCTTTCCCTCTCAATCAATTCCAGTCTCTCTCTGCGTCCGACTAGAAAAGACAAAATTGTCTTTAATTATATGATGAGCCGCGCCGATCAGGGTTCTTATACTCATGCCTGGTCAAAAACCACGTTCGAAAACGAAGACGCCGATAATGATGGCGTTTTAGACCGAACAATCAGCTTAATCAGCGGAAGCGTCAAAGAGTATGTTAATGATAATGATCTGGACTGGGCTGATATCTTAAGCCAAATGGGTGGCGATACGACTACTAAACGTTGGGTATTACTCGACCTGGATGGTGACCGGGATTATCGCGATGAAGACCGGAATTCTAATAAAATCTGGGATATTTTAGATTTAAACCACGATGGTGATTCAACAGATGCTCTAAATATGCTTGATCATTTAAGAGATTTTGATAGCCGGTCAGCGCAGACTCAGATTAAATGGACTCATAATATCGATACCAAATCTTATTTTGAAATTCAAGCCAGCCAATTCCGGACATACATGAAGTACAATGTAAACGAGCGGGTCAATGAGGACCTGAACGGCAATGGTGTTTTAGATCCAGGCGAAGATCTTAATGGCAACAATTTACTTGATCCGTATGGGACGGATTTATTCGTTGACGATAACAACAACGATTATATCGATGCCTCCGAAGACGCCTATCCTGATGATCCTTCCATGTGGATGGAGTGGAAAGATGTGCCATTCGGCAATGCTCAGGATAAGGATAAATTCTATCTCTATGGTCAAGGTTTTACCTATTACCGTCTGAGATGGAATGTCGATGAGAAGTATATCTGGACGATCAAATCGACTTATACCAATCAGATTGACAATAATCACAAAATCCGTGCCGGATTTGAATATCAATTATACAACATCTTCGATCATGATGTTGATCTGGCATCGGGCGGAAATATATATGGCCAAAATCTGGGGAAAAGCCATGACTGGGGAAAAGAAGGTCAGGAAGCCATTCGTCCGAATATCTTTGCACTGTTTGCAGAAGATAAGATGGAATACGAGGGCATGATTGTTAATTTCGGATTGCGATTTGACTATTTTGACCCAAACTGGGATAATATCCCCAGCGATTTAGACAATCCGGTTACAAATGTAGCTACTGGTGGAGAAGTTGCCGATCCAACCAGCGCCAAGGCAAAATTTTACTGGAGTCCGCGCCTTGGTATTGCTCATCCGATTACGAACAGAGATGTTTTTTATTTTAACTATGGACGTTATTTCCAGATTCCTTCTTTTTTTAAACTGTATCGAAATGTAAACTGGGATTTTTCAGGCGCGTTCCCGATGGTAGGTAATGCCGATCTCGAGCCGGAAATCACGACTTCTTTTGAAGTAGGTCTACGCCACCAGATTGGTAACGACATGCGGTTGGAAGTCAAGGGTTTCCAGAAAGACATTCAGGGCTTAACCGATATGCGGCAGATTTATTATTCCGCCTCAAACTACTTTTCCTATTACTATAATATAGATTATGGTAATGTCCGCGGATTTGAAGTTGATTTTTATAAAAGACCCGGAAAATATTTTGGAGGTAACATTAATTATACTTACAGCATTGCTCGCGGTAAAAGTTCTTCATCCCGTCAGAATTATGATTTTACCTGGGCCGGTCAGATCATTCCGAAACATGAAAGTTATTTAGATTGGGATCAGAGGCATTCAGTAAACGCAACTTTGAAGGCGATTGTACCGTATATTGATACCCATTGCGATCTGACGATGCAATATGGTTCCGGTGTGCCTTATACTCCGGCGTCACGAACTCTTGAAGTTTTAGTCAATACCGAGAGACGTCCGGCTACATTTGTCGCAAACCTGATGATTAACAAACGTTTCAGAATTAAAAATCAAACCTATGCGTCTGTTTTTGTGTGGGTGGAGAACCTGTTCGATAACGTGAATATGAATGGTATTAATGATGTCGAATGGTATCATTTGTACACTTCCATTCAGAAAAAATATGATGATGGTGATGCCCGCTATTTTGGTGCCGAGTATGGTGATCTAGGAAATAATGGAATAGATGATGATGGCGATGGATACGTCGATGAATCTATAAAAGACGAATACATGATGATAATGGATACAAACGGTGACGGCAAGGTTGACTGGAATAAAAAATATCCTGCCGGTGGTCGTCTCGGAGTTCCAGGCTGGTATAACGAAGGCAGGGTAGTGCGTGTTGGTGTATCCATTGAATTCTAGATTATAATATAAATGTTTTTAAGGAGTTGGAGATGCCTAATCGATTTTATAAGTTATTAACAGTTCTCTTAGCGCTGGCTCTATCAACATCTTTTCTGTTTGCGCGCAACAAGCAAGAAGCTGTTGAGATGAAGTTGGGTAAACCGACTGCACGCCCCATTGAGGAATTCAAAGTACATAATGTAGGCAAGGTCTGGACCGCTACCAGCAATTATGGTAATTATGGTGACCCCAATGTGCCAGCCGGTTTACCTTCCTATGAATGGCCCGGCGGCAGCGGAACTCACTATAACTGGGAAGGTCGCTTTTGGGTTGGAGCGGAAGTTGACGGGGAAAAACGAGTCAGTCACGCCGATTTTGGCAATTATGAATTTAAGCCCAGTGATGGATCAACCTTTTTCATGGGACCAGGTAAGTCGGTTGAAGACAGCTATGTGATTTTCGATGATTTTCAGGCTGATCTTCATGACACAGATCCAATCGGGATTAAAGTGTATCAGAGAGGTCTGACATGGAGTACACCCGATTATGACGATTTCGTAATTTATGAGTATGAGGTCGTTAAAGAGCTTGGGGGAAGTCCCTACGGAGATGTATTAAATAATGTCGTCGTTAGTTGGGTCTTTGATTGTGATGTCGGTACTGGTGCCGATCCAACTAGTGCAAACATTGACGATTTGGTGGATTTTGATGGGTGGAACGGTAGTAATCCACTGTCCCATATAACGTATACGGAAGATATCGTTGAAAACGTTGATTGGGATGAGGATGGTATAATGTTAGGGTATGATGACTTGGGAATTCCATACGGTTGGAGAAATGTTGGAAGCCCTACATATGATCAACCCAATTATGACAAAACATTGATTCATCCCGACGGATTTTACGACTGCTATACAGTTGTGTTGGATAAAAACGGACCGCCAATCCGTTGGCAAACGTCTGTTACGACGACTATAGCTGGTGCCAATATAAGCACGGTAGCCGGAGAGATAGCAGTGATTAACGGCGAAACCTTGCATGGTTATGTTGTTCCTCGGAATATGTCTTATATGTATGATGGCGATGATCCCTCTACTCCGGAAGAGGACACGAACGAGAGGGGCAAGGTTCCTGGGTTCATCGGTGGTCGTCTGATTTATACGGATTTCTTTAAGAAATTTGGTGCATATAATCAAACAGCCGATGACAGTACGATGCGTGTCTATTCACACCAATGGTGGAACTGGGAATCCGATCCGGGCAGCGACCGGGACAAATACGATTATGCGATGGGCACGAATGTATCCAGCATGAATAATATGTTTATGCCGCATCCTTTTGACATTGGGGCACCGACCTTTGATTACCGGTTTATGTTGACAACCGGGCCCTATCCTGAAGTATTAGTCGGTGACACCCTCCGGTTTGTCTATGCTGCAATTGTCGGATGGGGTATGCAGGGATTACGTCAAAATGCCGACAATGCCTTAGAAGCATATTATGCCGGCAGTAAAGGCAATCCGTACAACCCAACCGGTCCGTTTGAGGATGATCATTATCTGCTGCCGGTCCCGCCTCCAGTGCCCGTACTGAAGTACAGTCCGGTTGATCGTGGTGTAAAGTTAGCCTGGGACAACAGCGCAGAAACTGCTGCCGATCCGTTGATCGGCGTTCCGGACTTTGAAGGATATCGAGTCTATCGGGCTGAATACCGACCCCAAACCTGGACAATGGTCGCTGCTTTCGATAATGTGTCTGGTCCGATCTATCTTCTCGATTTCGAAACAGGTGATACGCTTGTCGACGAAAACGGTGATAAGATTTATAAGGATTTACCGGATTTAGTGCACAGCTTTATTGATACCGGCGGTGTTTTCAAGGATGCCGATGGTAATCCGCTTTTCAGTGTTGACAGACCTGTTAATAACCTGCCTTACTATTATGTTGTGACGGCTTATGATAATCCCTCCGTGCATGGAAGACCTGAATTTCCGCAGATTGAAAGCGCTAAAGTAAACTTTATGGTTGATCCGGCGACAGGAGCTCCATTTGGTGTAATGCCGAGACGGGTTTATTCAAAAGATCAGGAAGTAGAAAAACTGAATGTAAAAGTATATCCGAATCCCTATAAAGGCGGTTCTCCTTTGGAAGTTCAATATGAGGACAAAGTATCCTTTACCAATCTACCGCCGGCTTGTAAAATCACTATTTTAACTCTTTATGGGGATATTATAGATGTAATTTATCATACTGATGGAACTTCTGATGAAGCCTGGGATTTGGTTTCACGGAATGAACAGGATGTGGTTTCCGGCATGTATATATTTATTGTCGAGGTGCCGGGAAACAAAAAGCAAGTTGGAAAATTTGTTATTTTACGTGGCGAATAAAAGTTAGGAGCGTTTCTATGAAGCGGTATTACATATTATTATTAACATGCCTGCTGATTGGAGCAGGCGCCTACGGGCAGACTGCCAAAGTGGGTCTTGTCGGCGCTCAGTTTCTAAAGATCGACGTAGGAGCTCGCGGAATGGCGCTCGGTGATGCTGTCCTCCCGTTGGTAGATGATGCTTCCTCATCGTTTTGGAATCCTGCCAATTTATCTCTGGTTAAGCGAGGGAGTGTGTTCTTCTCGAATGTTAACTGGCTGGCTGATATTCAGTTCAACGCTGCTGCGGTTTCCTGGAATTTAGCGCAGTATGGTTCTGTGGCGTTATTTTTATCGCACATGAATTCCGGTGAAATGGAGGAAACAACAATTGTAGATCAGCAAGGGACCGGAAATACTTTTACAACGACAGGAACTGTATTTGGAGTTACCTATTCGAAGTGGTTAACCGATAAATTTGCTTTTGGTACAAATATTAAATATGTAGCAGAAGATTTAGTGTCGGGGCTCGCCGGTACAACATCTGATTTCGGCAAAGGTGGGACATGGGCTGTTGATATGGGAACCTACTATATTACGGGTATTAAATCAATCCGATTTGGAATTGTTATTAAAAATTTTGGACCTGAAATTCAGCCAGGTGGTCATTATTATGATTATGAACTTGCTGATACAATTTTTACCGAAGAGCAGATTCCAGACCCTGATGATCCTACCAGTTATATAACTGTGGAAGTACCGGAAAAAAGGGAATTCCGGGCATACCATATGCCTCTCGTTTTCCAGTTCGGGATTGCTTTTGATCCGATTAATAATGTGAATCACAAGTTAACCGTATCAGCTGTTATTACACAACCGAACGATAATATCCAGCGGTATAATTTAGCCGCGGAATATTGGTTTATGAACATTTTGGCTCTGAGGGCTGGGTATTCTCTGGGTCAATATGACGAACTGACCGGGTTTGAGGAAGACGGAGCGCCTATTTATAAGGCGACTTACCAGGGACAAGATCTCCGCAGGTTTTCTTTCGGCGCCGGGATCAACTGGAAAGGATTACGCTTCAATATCGCAATGTCGGAGTTTGATATCCTGGAACCTGTCACGAATATATCGCTGGCATTTAATTTTTAAAGACTGAGGAGGATACAGTATGAAAAAGTATGCGATATTCTTACTATTATGTCTTTGGTTTATTATTCCTCTTCATTCGGAAATTGTTCCTCCGACTGAAGGACAAACTCAACTGTTTTGGGTTTATGGTCAGGGTTTTTTTACCGGTTATTACCCGATAACAGCAACCTGCCGGAAAATCGGTGATTCCTACTA
The DNA here is from genome assembly GCA_021161185.1 of Fidelibacterota bacterium. GTDB lineage: Bacteria > Fidelibacterota > UBA2242 > UBA2242 > UBA2242 > DPVY01. The sequence continues at coordinate 8,198 of JAGHBC010000120.1, read as the reverse complement.
TATTTTTACGGAGGACGCACTAATCAATGATATCAGCATTTCTCCAACAAATTCGGATAACATCCTGATATCAACAACCTCGGGACTATATGTGAGTTATGATGGAGGGGTGACCTGGCAATTTGTCAGCGGCAGCGGCACGAAAATCATCAGCCCCGATTACAATGGTGCGAATTATCCTGAGGGAGATTTGCCTATCGTTCACCGGACCAGCGTTGACGTCGCTTTCTTCATGAGAGATGGTGAATGGTGGTGCGGTTTTGAAAACGGTATTTATCAATCAAAAGACAACGGCGGCACATGGTCTCCTAAAACCAGAGGTTTGCCCAACTATTATGATGTAGCTAATGAAAAGACGGTTTATCCGCCATTTTATCAAATAAAATGGGACAGCCGGGTGACGGATTTTGATGCAAATAACGATTTCTATGCCTGCTCTCAGGCGGGATTATTCTATTTTAAGAAGTCAAAATTCATCAACATCGGCGGCGGGTTACCAAAAACTTCCGGAGATTGGGATCATCTCGCGGTTTTTGACTTTTTTAATATAGCAGACACGGCTTATATCGGTACCGAGCTGGGCGTTTATAAAGGCGTTGTAAATATCGATGGTAAAAAAGCCGCCTGGATGCCTTTAGGCGGAGGAACCGCTACGGTTGACTCCAGTGTCTATGATACCACAAGCAGCGCGCTCAAAATCTATCTTTCAGGAGTTGAGCAGAACACTTATGTCAATATCATAGATGCGGACAAAGATATTTACTGGTCAGCTAAGGTCCGTAAAGAGGGTAATGTACTGTTTGTTGGGATTAACGCTGATAATATATATTATAGCGATGCGACTGTATATGATCCTTCCGGGATTGATTATGCCGGTTATGATAATATAGCCGATATATCAGTTTTTCTACCATCTAATATTAGAGTTTCCAAAATATATGTTGTCGGCAACGATGAAGTATATTATCTATCCGAAACAGGGTTGTATAAAGTCAGCACAGAATCAGTTGCCGATACTGTATATGATTTTGGTATTGAGGTATATGACCTGGCGGTCAATAACGGTAAATTTTATATTGCCGCCGGTAATGGTCTATTTTCTTCCGACCTATCTGATTTAAGCAGTTGGATGAAAGAAACCGGACTGATTACCGCAGGCGCCACCGACGGCGATACTCTGAATTATGATGTCAGAAGTATTGCTTTTGACACCGATGGTGATCTTTACATTGGTTGCCATAAAGGCGGATTGATGAAGAAGGATGCTGTATCCGGTAATTGGATAAATCTGAATATTGGGTTAGCGCACCGCGATATCAATCCTGAAAAGGTCAACCACATCGCAGAAGCCTTTGATAGCCTGGCTATTCATAATACGATTACGACCTGGTTTGGAGATTTACCCGATGTAGATGGCGATGCAAAACAATACTGTTTGATCGCAGATATGCAGGATATGTATTATCTCGATGCCGGTGACGGAGTCTCTTTCATTGACGGTTATTTTAATCCTGTTGATCAACTGAGCAAAACCGAAGATAGTAATTCAAACCAGATGGATATGATCTACATTGATTCAAATCCGCTTGATCTCACTTCAACAGATGCGTATGCAGCTATCGCTAATGCTCTGACAATAGAAGTCTTGCAGACTCAGGAAGTACCCGAAGACGAATGGGTTGTACGAGGTATGGCTGAGTTGGGCGAATGGATTGCCGGTTTGAAAGACACCTCGTTAGTTTATACAATAGGCTCAAACAATAACCTGATTACTGTAGGTGACATTGTACCCACCGTGAAAGACTATGAGCATAACTTCGTATTCTTTGACTATCTGTACAGTCACTATCTTAATACAGCCGAAAAGATGAAAGCTTTTGTCACCCGGACGGAAACCGGGATGGAAGGGATTGAGGCTGAGCTCGCAACATTAGGCGGACCGACATTCAAACAGCTTTACAATGACTTCGCTACGGCGGTTCATTTTGATATGTTAGATTTACCGGGTGTCGATGTTAAATATACGTTTCCGGATATTAAAGTAACTCATGGCTCCCGTATTTTCGACTGGGGTTTTGGAGCATTCGATTCTCCATATATAACACCTCAAACAGCCTGGAGCACGATTTACTACATTACTGCCGGCTGGGACGCAAATGATTATTTCTGGTGTCCGGGTTTAAGTGATATGGTTACTTTCAATGGCGAAAACGAAGCTTCTTTTGATTTTTCTGTAATAAAGCAGAAAGAGGACGATTTCGTTCTTTCAGTAATGGATCTTGATAATGAAAAAATTGGTCGGTATAGTGAGCTAACTGATTTTGGTCGAGCAGATATAAACGATCATAGCCGTCCTTATCAAACGCTTTATTTTATCGTAAATGTTTATGATACTCCTGATCCTGCCGGAACATCTCATGTTATTCATGATGCCGTAACTGCGACAGAGGAGTTTGCTGTTGGATTTAACCACAATGTCGGAGCGCCTGATTACCTGAATATATTCTGTTACACGGACGACCGGATTTATGACGATGCCGGTAAAGCCAGGCTGTATGATTCCGATGGGGATGCGATTCCAGACCTTGAGGGACCAATTGGCTATCTGATTTTGGATGGAGATACAAGCGATATTGCATTGTCACATTTCTATATTGATGATGACCATGCTGATATTGTCTATTCAAAGATAATTGATTTGGCTACTCTCAGTTCTGAGGCTACCGATGTGAAAGTCGAACTATTTGGTGAGAATCTAAGCAGCTCCGATGTTTCTGTATCCTCCTCCGGTACGTTGGTGAAGATCAATAGCGGTATGACAACCAACCTGTCCATTGCAGATAATGCAGCCACAGTTAAAATTACGGAAGGAACCATTGCCGGTCGGCAGAGAATCTCAAGTTTTGTTTCCAAAGGCGATTTGGCAAAGCAACTGCGAATAGAGTCTGAATTGAAAACGCCGATATCCGATGTGCTTTTTATTGGACCGGTCGATGCGCAGCTTAAAAAGCCGGTGAGCATAAGCATAAAAGTTGATTTAACGCGCTTGCCGGAAACAGCCGATGCGATACCGATAGTATTCCGTAGTGAAAAAGGTCAGCTGGTTCCTGTTGCCTCGGCTGAGCAGGCTACCGGGGGGTATGTACGTTTTGAAACAGATTGCTTTGGTACATTCCAGGTTTATTATGCAAAAGAAACTGTCCTTGCCGATCTGCAACTGCTTCCTAATACATTTGCCCTCAAACAGAACTATCCGAACCCGTTCAATTCTTCGACGGCAATTCGTTATCAATTGCCTCGGACAGCGGATGTCAGGATCGAAGTATATAACCTGATAGGTGAAAAAGTACGAACTCTCTATCGGGGCGTTCAGGCAGCCGGGTATTATACGACCGACTGGAATGGGCTTTCTGACACAAATCGGTTGCTGCCTTCCGGAGTCTACATCTACCGGATGATTAGCGATGAATTTACGGCAACTGAAAAAATGATGTACCTTAAATAATGAGGAGATAGGATGATGATAAAGTACAGACATACTATTTGGAAAGTCCTCAGCATTGTTTTGCTTGCGTCGCTGTTTTATTATTGCGCCGATGATTTCAGCAATGATATACCGACGACATTTACCAATGTCACAGATGAACTGGCTAACGGCTGGCTTGCCTACCAGAGCGGTAATTATAGTGAGGCTGAGCAACATTTTATCACTGTGGCTGAACGGGATGCTGAAGTTGCTGATGCCTATAATGGCTTGGCATGGACCTACTTAAGGTCTAAGAAATTCCAAGATGCGTCGTCTCAATTCAGCTTTGTAATAAGTTTGGCTAAACTGCAAGACAATACCACAATTGAAGCGGACGCCTATGCCGGCATGTTTCTCTTGAATTATGTCAAGAAAGTTGCCGGAACGCTAAGTGATGAACTCAGCGAGGACCAGGCTGAAGAACTATTGTTAACCGGTTTGCAATATGCCGATTCAGTTATCCATTTAAATAGTGATTACAGTAGCGCGCACGATCCCGATTTTGACGTTACAGCATTAAAAAAACTAATGGCTTATTCATATTACACGCTTCATCGTTTCAGCGACGCATTGGATTTTATTGGTGAGGATATACTTAGCAGTATTACTGTTGACACGGTTACGGAAGAGGTGCATGTGCAGTCAGATGACGACGGCAATGTTTTTGGCATTCTTCCGAGCGGTGGGGCTATTAATATCGTTAGTATGAAAGATAAGAGTGTCGTTGTGTCTCAGGGAGATACCGTCTGGACCGAATATACACCCGCAGATGAAGAGGCGTACTTTGACTACTATCTGCAAAGTCACAACCGCATGGTTTTCCCTTCAATTGGTGATTATACCTATCCCCAGCGAACCGATACTTTGCTCAGTTTTGAATTAGCTTCGTTTTATGATGGCGGGGGTACGATGCTGCCGACTCCCCGAGCCGGTGTTTTCCAGGTTTATTCAGTACACTTTGATACATTGGGTAATGAATTAAGGTATTGGATATTTGAACCAACGGCATTAATTCCACTTGATTTTGCTTGGAATTATGTCAAATTACATAAAGATTACGACTATATTACTACAGGAAATCTTTTTGTTTTGACATATTCTTATCGAAATTACGAGGTGACGTACCGGAGAACCGATGATTTTCTGGAACTCATCAAGTTATTAGGAACATATCTCTAACAAGTAAAGAAAGGAGGCCTTAATGATAAGGTTGTTAAGTCGATTTGTGGCTATGTGTTTGATTCTGACACTGGCGGTGAATGTTGCTTTTGCATGGGTGGAAACTCTCGGTCCGAAAGACGCCGAGATAATTAAATGGAAAGAATCCATGCAGGGCAAGAAAGCCACCGAGCGGATCGTGCCTACGATAAGTAAGGTGAGCAAGGTTGAACAAAATGACCCTGAGTTGGTTCCGCTAAGAGAAACTCAGCAGGTCTATGATTTTAGAGAAACTCAGCAGGTCTATGATTATAATGTTGCTCAGGGTACTCAGGGATTTGAAGCGTATATTGATTATACGCGTCCACTTTATGGTGGATTCATCTTCGAGGGAACCGACAGTCTGGGTGTCTGGTTTAGACCTGCTACGGAATGTAAAATTCTGAAAGTTCAGGTTCTGTTCAACGATGAAAGTGGTATGTTGGGACAGCAGGTGACAGTTAATATCAATGATGTTCCCGATGTGTTGCCTACGGCGGTAACACCGCAGGTACCTATCGAAGGTAATGGACAGTATGGTTTTACGGAGTATAAAAAGTGTATTCCAAGCCCGAGAGGGGCATTGTTAGGATCTTTTCCGATGAACGTTTCTCAGGTTGGTTTCAACCTGGCAACCGGCTGGTCCGAAGCTGACCTTACTGCCCTTGGCGGAGCCATAGACGTTGGTAAACGGGATTTCTTTGTGTCTTTGATGTTCCCGGAAGGTAATGACGACAATGCCGATGTCTATTACGGTCCCGGCGAAGAACAGCATGCGAAAGGTGATTACCACAGTTTTAAGTTCTACCATGATGGCGGTACCTATTCTCCCGGTACACCAAACTGGGTCAGTCGTTTAAACTTCACCATGCGTGTAGTAGTGGACTATTACGGTGATCCGCCGCCGTTTATTGAAGATGTCACCGAATTAAGTGCGGTTTATGCATCTTGTGATCCGGGTCCCTATGAAGTATCCGCTAAGATATACGATCTGGGCACCGCTACTTTCACAGGCGCTGTAACCAAAGCGCAGCTGATCTACTTTACCGAAGATATCGCTGTTGCCGATACCATTGATATCACCGCCAATGTTGTGGGTGATATTTATACCGGTGAAATTCCGGCTCATCCGGTTGGCACGGAAGTTTTCTACTATTTCAGAGCGGAAGACAACGGCGCTGATGACACCGGTGGCGAAATGCACTGGTCGAGAACCTCTCCAAAATCCTTCCAGATTCTGGAAGCCAATCCCGACGCCACAATCCTCGTCGTTAATGATGGCTCAACTGCCGATGAGGATATGTACACGAGTATTCTGGGAGAAGGCGGCTGGATTTACGATGTTTGGAACACTACTGACTACGGTTTTCCAACATTGGGTGTATTGCAGAAATACAGCTCTCTGTTCTGGCTGCAGGGACAGGGAACCGGTGGTCTCCTGGCATTTGGGCTTGATACTACAATTGTACCCGAGTACCTGGATGCCGGTGGAAATCTCTTCCTGGTGAGCTCCGATTACATAGGTATTGTGGAAGATGATTTCTCCGGTACATGGGTTGCTCCAAAGTACCCTTTTGTCATTGATTACCTGAAAGTATCTGAATTCAACAGTGATGCCAACCAAGATGTGGACGGCAACAGCTCTGACTCACTGTATATGGGTGTTGCAGACAACGTCATTTCCGATTTCCTTGGAACAGATACACTGATGCTGGAACCGTCGACAAAATACTTCGAGTTTACAGGTAACTACTCTAGTTGGGCTGATGAAGTTGTACCAACAGATGATGCTGTATCACCATTCTTTGTTTACAGTGAAGAAGATGCAGACTGGATTGAGTCGTGCACTATGTATGATGGTACTTTTAAGATGATCTTTCTGCCCTGGTATCTCGAATCTGCCGCTGATCCGGAACAGTTCGAAACCGTGGTCAAGAATATCCTCGGTTTCTTCGGTGAAAAAGCGGCACCGCTGGCTGTGATCGAATCCGGTCCTCGTTATGTTGTTGCTGCCAACAGTGGTCCTTATGATGTAGTTGCTTCGGCGACTGACGGTGACGGCACTGTCACAGGCATGGAACTCGGCACATCTACTGATGGTGTTACCTATACCTATGCTGCTATGACCGCTAATGGAGATGTCTATGAAGGATCCATCCCGGCTCTGAGTGTCGGCGATACGCTGTTCTATCAGGTCAAGGCTACAGATAATGATGGGCTAAATGGATATGCCGGACCGTGGGCGTTCAACATGGTTGATTTTACGCCGACGCAGACTCTGCTTTACTGCGGCGATGATCCCTATGATTGGTATTATGGTGGCAAGATTGATTCCATCGTTGTTGCTTCTCTTGATAGAGTTGCAGCTGGTACATACGATTACTGGGATGTTGATATGTACGGTCCACCGTCCTATATCGGATTTCTGGATCAGTACACTTCCGTGATCTGGCACGGCTATGCCGACTGGGAAGAATCATTTCCGTTCTGGACAGTAGACAATCCTTTTGCTCCGTTTGTAGATAACGGTGGCAACCTGCTTTTCTCATCGGAAGAAATGTTAGGAACCTTGTACGGTTGGGATGGATATGTAGATTTGGCACCTGGCGAAGCTGCCTATGATGTCCTTGGCATTTCCTGGTATGCTCCGGATATGGCTTATGATACCTTAAAGATTTACACCGGCGCTGAATCCGATCCTCTGGTTGCCGGTATGGATGCAAATATCTATCTGAATGAACTACCGTTCGGTCACATGGAAGATATCGTCGATCCGGTTAACTGGGATGCTACTCCTCTTCTTGATGCCTGGGTCCCGACATGGGGCGTATGGTACGGTGATTGGAGTTGTTACACGGTCTGGAAAGAGAACTTTGGTTCTAAGAAGGTCATTGTACCCTTTCCACTGGCAGCTATGAATGATGCCAACCGCGATGCATTTCTGACGAATGTTATTGCCTGGTTTGGTACTGAAAATGCTGTTGACGAATTCGTTGATGCTCTGCCGACGAAGTTCGCTTTGAAGCAGAACTATCCGAACCCGTTCAACCCAACTACTTCGATCGCTTTCGAAATGCCGGCTGAACAGGATGTTCGTCTGAGCGTTTACAACATGCTGGGACAGAATATCAGAACACTGGTCAATGATCATCGTTCCGCCGGTCGTTACACTGTCCTTTGGGACGGTCGCGACGACAGTGGTAACATGGTCGGATCCGGTGTCTATTTCTACAATATCCAGGCTGGTACCTTCAACAAAACCGCCAAGATGGTGCTGTTGAAATAGTATCCGGTAATTCGGAATATTCTCAAAAGGGGGCTGGCTGCAAGGTCAGCCTCTTTTTTATGTTCAGAACTCCTGACTTATCGCAGATTATTCTGTCTCTAATTTTTGCAATAATAATAATCGATGCAGCATAATCTAAAAATCTATCAGATAATCCTTCAGAATTCACAGCACACATCCTTATTTTGC
>JAGHBC010000093.1 GCA_021161185.1 Fidelibacterota bacterium | reverse complement strand
CAAACTCCTTCGATATTTTACCGGAAATACTAAATGGTACAACAACAGCGTTTTGTCGTGACTCTTTAATATATGCTCGCTCATGCATTGAAGTTATCGATTCTCTAACCCCGACGCAAGCATCGGGAAATTCTCTCGATTAAATTCCAGGGTTTCGGTTCCAAAAAGAGGTCTGAAAATCCCGGAACGAACTTTTGATGATAAAATTTGAGCGGTGTACATTCACTATTAAATCCTATATGTATGCTTAGAACATACAATTGTGCAGTATAAACATACAAAAAGTTTTTTCTCACAATGAAATATTTTAATAATTCTCGCTACGCTCTTGCCGGTCGCTAGCGGGATTAACCTGAATTATTCAGGTTAGGTTCAAGATCAGACTCGGGTAAGATTTGTCTAATATGACGAACAGTTAAAATTGAAATTTGTCTTAATTCTATTCGATAGATAATTCGGTAGTTTCCAAATATTAATTCTCGGATTGTATTCTCACCTAACTCCGGAACAATACGTCCACTTTGCGGAAACGATTTTAATTGTTCCACTTTTCCAAATAATGTTTCAACCCAGTTATTTGATACTTTTGGATTGTCGATTGAAATATATTCGGCGATTTCAGATATACGTTCGACGGATAAAGGAGACCAGACTATCTTCATTTATTAATTCTGTTCAAAATTATTGTCTTTGCCTCGGAAGTAGAAACCCCTTTACCTTTTTCGATTTGCGATTTGGCCAATTGAATATCTTGTAATAATTCCATTTTACCGATGATAGACTCATATTCGGAAACATCCATAAGTACGGCGCTGCTTTTACCGTTTTGGGTTATTAGTAATGGTCTTTTTGTTTTATGAACGTGATCTAAAAAAGTTGTGACTTTAGAACGAAATTCACTAAGTGATTTTACATCTTTATCCAATTGTATTCTTTGCATTGTAACCTCAAATATATTCTGCTTAAATGTACACTATATTGTACGATATGTCAACCGTTATTTGGTTTTTATACACTTAGCATATGTTTGCCCTGCACGATTCATCCTAAATCGATGTAGACATTTTCAATCCCATATAATCCGATCTTTTAAAACCGGATTGCTGGACTGTTCCAATTCCAAATCCTGTTTTTCTTTCAATTTCCCGTAAATGCAATTCCCGCGTTTTGGTTCCCAAAAGAAGTCTGAAAATCTCGGATCGAACCTTCGATGATAAAATTTGAGCGAGTAAATTCATTATTAAATCCTATTATGTATGTTTAGAACATACAATTGTGCGGTATAAACATACAAGAAGTTTTTATCTTTATAGCGGATTTTGTCATAAAGTAGCGCTGCTGAACCTTCCGAAGGTGAACTTGTCCCCGCATCAGGCAGACACAGTCATTGCATTCCGAGACTTGACTTAAGACTGCCATATCAAAGAACCTAAACCGATCTCTAAACTTTCCCGGCAGGAATCAACCCAACCTTCAGAAGGTTATATCAAATATCCTGACCAGTCTATAAATATTTTTATTTAACCTTCTGAAGGTTTCTGACATTACCACTCGGCTAGCGCCGCCTTAGGTCAAGGGCAGGCGAACCTGCGGCTGGAAAATATCAAATAGTTAGTACCGAATTTTCCCGGACTTTTTGGTTAATTTTTTTCGATGAGGGAAAAGTAATGGGATGATGGACGTGACAAGAGCAAGAGTCTCGCAACTCAAAGAAGCAGAAACCAATTTTCAGCGAAGCCAAATTGGTTTCGATAATCTTTCAAACCACGAATTTCAGTAATTATTTTTAACCAGCGTTGTAGACTGCCGAAGTGGTTTTATTCATCGTAAAAACCTTGCGAAGGTTGAATAAGATAAGCCTAATACTCCTATCTGGTTTGTTAGATACTTCTACATAAGATGAGATTAATTCTTTAAACCTGACAGGTGTAAATACGCCAATCCCATCCTAACAGATTATATCGATTGTAAAACGAGAGCCCTGCAACCAGAATAAAAAAGGCTTACTTCCGGCAGGGAAAGTCATTTGATTCATTATCGGCAAAATTAAAGTCCGTCGAACATCGATCTTTCATCATGCAAGTATTACATGCCGATTGCGGTTTTTTGATGTTCTTGTGGAATTTTAGAAATAAACCCACGGCGCTGGCAATTACAAGTATCCCGACGATAATATATTGCCAGAGCATCTATCCTCCAAATCCCAGCAAACTGCCCATCTGGAAAATTCCTACCGCCATAATAAACGCCACCAGCAGGGTGTAACCAGCCTGAAACAGCGACCATTTCCAGGAACCAAGTTCCTTTTTCACCATCGCCAGCGTCGCAATGCAGGGGATGTAGATCATAATAAATATCATCAAGGCAAACGCCATCAACGGTGAATAATTGGGATCGCTCTTCAGTTTATCTTTAACCATAAAATCTACGTGAGATTGCTGCGATGAAACATCTTCATCAATCCCGTACAATATACCCATAGTGGAGATGATAACCTCTTTTGCAGCCACGCCGGCTATCAGGCTGACGCCGATCTTCCAGTCAAACCCCGCCCATTTCAGCACCGGCTCTATAGATTTTCCCAACCGCCCGCCGATACTGTACGTTACATCGGTTTTGCCGAAATCCTTAACCGTGTTCTGTGGTGCTTTAGGATAGCTCAAAATAAACCAGACGATAATCGAAGCCGCCAGAATAACGGTTCCGGCTTTTTTTATATATTCCGAGGATTTTTCCCACATGTGCAGAATAACGTTTTTTATCAAAGGTCGGCGATAAGGCGGCAGTTCCATGACAAAAGGCGTTTGTTCCCCCTTAAAGAGGGTTTTTCTGAAAATCAATGCAATAAAAAATGCCGTGATCCAGCCGAACAGCCAAATACCCCAGAAAATCAGTGTAGCATTATTGGGGAAAAAAGCCGCTACCAACATGGCAATAACGGGAGCTTTAGCGCCACACATCATCAGCGGCGACACCATAATCGTTACAATCCGGTCTTTACGATTAGTCAAAACCCGGGCGCTCATGATTCCCGGCACGGCGCAACCGGTAGAAATCATAAAGGGAATGAAACTGCGACCGTGCAGACCAAACATGTGAAATACTTTATCCATAACGAATGCCGCCCTTGACATGTAGCCGGTATCCTCGAGAAATGATAGCCCCAGGAATAACAGCAAGATAATGGGTAAAAATGTCAGCACTCCGCCAACGCCGTTAATGACACCATTGGTCAACAATTCCTGTAGTGGTCCGGAGGGCAGAATTCTTGTTAATAATAACGATAAGCGCGTAAACATTATCGATATACCGTCGGCTAATGGATTGCCAAGGCTGAATGTCAGCTGATAAATGACAAACATTATACCCAAAAATATGGGAATCCCCAAAAACCGGTTTAAAACAATACGATCAATCTTTTCCGTAAAGTCTATTCCGGTACTGTGACCGGATAGGGATACGGTTTCTTTTATGGCTCCATGAATGTACGCATAGCGCTGCTCTCCGATTATAACTTCGCTGTCTTCCGCGAACTGTTTTTCGAGGCGCTCCCGCCACTCCCGGGCAACCGAAAGCACCAGATCGAAATGTTGATGTTCTTTGCTGATTTTTTTAATAGCATCCTGATCTTTTTCCAACAGTTTAATCGCCATCCAGTGCTGCGAATAGCGCGCTGAAAAAACCTGATCCATTTCCAGTGTATTAATAATTGCAGTGTGAGCCGCTTCGACCCGTTTACCGTAATTCAGATGACGTTTGTTGGACTCAAGTTCCCCCTCCGCAACCTTGATTGCTACATCCAGCAGGAGATCAATTCCTAATCCCGTACTGCCGACGGTTTTCACAAACGGAATTCCCAGAATCATACCCAGCTGATCGTGGTCAATTTTAATGCCTTTAGCGTTTGCTTCGTCGGTCATATTCAGGGCGCCGACAATTGGCACACCCAATTCCTGAAATTGCAACAGCAGGTATAGGTGTCGCTCTAGGTTGGTGGAATCCAGAATATCAACGATGACATCGGGTTTTTCATTGAGAACAAAGTCCCGGGAGACAATCTCTTCCATTGAATAGGCGCTCAGGCTGTAGGTTCCCGGCAGATCGATAAACTCTACAAGTTTGCCGTCAACAGTAATGATAGCGGATTTTTTTTCTACGGTTACACCGGGGTAATTGCCGATGTGTTGGCGCTGCCCGGTCAATGCATTGAAAATGCTGGTCTTACCGGAGTTGGGATTGCCCGCTAAGGCGATACGAATCAGCTTCCGGTCATCAAATTGCCCGGATTTTCCCCGACCTCTTCTCCTGCGACGCCGCATTTGTGGTCCGGGAATGTTCAATCCTGCTCCACAACATCTATAAATTCGGCTTCCGACCGGCGCAGAGAAACTCTGGTTCCCTTGATCTCAATTTCTATAGGATCTCTTAGTAATGCCTTCCGTACGACTCTGCCTTTCTGGTTTTTGATAAATCCAATATCCAGCAGTCGCCGGCGAATTTCGCCTCGGGCGTTTATCTTAATAATTTTAAAATCACTTTCCGTATCCAGTTCGGAAAGATGTCTCACCCAGTCGTCTGTCTGTTTTGTTTTCAAATTAAAATCCAATCCGTTATTTCGGTTGTTCAATAGCCACTTCAATCATTTTTGCCGCCTCCTCGTCTAATTCGATCAGGCAACCGTTGGTCTGAATGACGAAAGGGCTGTCGGCATCGCCAGTTTCTTCCACATGGAACAGGCTGCCCGGCAACAAACCTTTATCGATCAGCGAAAGCCGTATTTCCGAATCCGGTCCCAGCATAACGATCTGCCCGTCTTGTCCTCGGCTTAGATTTGCCAGTAAAGTATGCTGTGTTTTTGCGCCGGGGTTATGGGGAAAATTACGCGCAATAAAACAGTTTCGACAGGCAACACTGCTCGGGGCACCCCCTTCCGCCGCTTTGAGGCATTCTTTGAACAGGTTGATTGTGCGGGAATCATTTTTCTCGCACTCGTTTAAAAATTGATAAAGCAGGATCATTCGCTCCAGGGTAGAGTTGCTGAGATGATGTTCGATGGCGCAGGCTTCCCGGTCTGCCAACTCCTCATTAATATTCAACACATCGGAAAAAAAATGTTTTAGAAAGGAATGCTTGCTGCTTAGCCAGTGGGCGACTTTTTCTCCTGTGGTAGTCAGTTCGATAAATTCCCGGGCGGAATATTGAATATAGCCTTCGTTGAATAATCTGCGCATAGCTTCGGTTGCCGAGGGCATACTGACATCTTTGCGTGTGGCAATTTCTTTAATTCTGGCTACTTTTTTTTCATTAATAAGATTCAGCACGATTTTCAGATAATCCTGCTGACTTTCCGAGAGTTTTTGCTCAATCATAACCATCTCGCATCATACGCCCCTAAGTTAATTAGGCTTGCCTAATTATGCAAACCTAATCGGCATTAAATTCACTTTTACGCTTTGATTTAACACCTTTCTTTTAATATCTTTACTCTTTAGATCAGAGGAACGCGAATGATGATATTTTTAGAAAGACTCAAGCAGGACATTATACTTTTCGACGGCGCCATGGGCACCCAGATCCACGAACTCAATCCGAGCGACGCCGAATGGAACGGCAGCAACGGCTGTCCCGAAATCTTAAATCTCACAATCCCGGATAAAATTCAACAAATTCACGAAAACTATCTTATCGCCGGAGCAGATGTTATTGAAACCAACACTTTCGGCGCCAATACCATCGTCCTCAGCGAATTTGATCTTCAGAAGCGCGTTGTTGAAATCAATCGAAAAGCCTCTGAAATTGCCGTAAAAGCCGTCCGTAATTTTTCAACACCGGCTAAACCGCGCTTTGTCGCCGGTTCTCTTGGCCCAGGCACAAAATTGGTCTCTCTCGGACAAACCGATTTTGACACCTTGTATCAATCTTATTCTCTGCAGGTTCGCGGTTTGATTGAGGGTGGCGTAGATCTGTTTATTATCGAGACCTGCCAGGATTTATTACAAATTAAAGCCGCGCTTATAGCAATTCAGGATGAAATGGAATCTGTCGGAGTGCATCTTCCAAGGATTGTATCTCTGACAATCGAAACCAGTGGCACGATGCTGATCGGCAGCGATATCAGCACCGCCCTGGCAGTGCTTGAACCGTTCGATATCGATGCTATCGGCATAAACTGTGCAACCGGACCGGAGCAAATGCGTCCCTATGTCAGGCAAATATGCCGGACATTTCCGGGACCTGTACTGGTTCAGCCCAACGCCGGGCTTCCTCAGAATGTCAACGGCGAAATGGTGTATGCACTTTCAATCCGGGAATATGTTGATGTCCTGTCCGGCTTTATACAGGAATACGGCGTTCAGATTGTCGGCGGATGTTGCGGGACAACCCCGAAGTTTATTGAGGCTATCGCCCGAAAACTTCCCGAATTAAAGCCCGCAGTGCGGCAACCGGTCATGAAACCGGCGGTAGCATCGTTGTTCACCGCTCAGGAATTGCATCAGGACCCGGCGCCTTTTTTTGTCGGAGAGCGATCCAATACAAATGGCAGCAAGAAATTTCGAGAATGCCTGCTGGCTAATGACTGGGATTGTATCGTTGATATATCGCGTCAACAAGAAAAGACCGGTGCGCACGGCCTCGATCTCTGCATTGCCTATACCGGACGCGATGAAGCCGCGGATATGCATGAAGCCGTGACGCGTATCGTTAAACAGGTTAATCTGCCGATCTTTATCGATTCCACCGATGTCAAGGTCATTGAAAAAGCCCTGAAACTGATCGGCGGTCGCGCCGTGATAAATTCCATTAATCTGGAAGACGGCGAAGAACGTACCCGGAAAGTATGTCGCCTTGCAAAACGCTATGGCGCCGCGGTCATTGCTCTGACTATTGATGAAGCCGGGATGGCGCATGAGGTTGCAAAAAAAGTCGAGATTGCCAACCGCATTTTTGAGATTGCCGTGAATCAAATAGGTTTGCGCCCCCAGGATTTGATTTTCGACACGCTGACCTTCACGCTCGGCAGCGGTGACGAATCACTCAAAGATGCCGGCAAAAATACAATTGATGGAATCAGGGCGATAAAAAAAGCATTACCCGGTGTTTTTACAATCCTGGGAGTATCAAATATATCTTTTGGCTTGCACGCCGGCGCCCGGGAAATCCTCAACTCTGTTTTTCTCAGTGAAGCGATTGGTGCCGGACTGGATCTCGCTATCGTTAACGTAAAAAAAATCTTGCCACTATATAAACTTGACAGGGACGATATAGACATCTGCCGTAATCTGATTTATAATCGCGGTCGGGAACCGCTGTTAAAATTCATCGATCATTTTGATAAAAAAGCCGGTGTTAAAAAAGTACAAGCCGTTGAAGACGATCAAACACCCGTCGATAAAAAAATCCGACAGCGTGTCATTCAGGGCAACCGCTCCGGCTTAGAGAAACTTCTCATCGAAGCCCTCGAGACAAGCAAAGCGATCGACATTATCAATAACCAACTCATCCCCGCCATGAAGGACGTCGGCGAACTGTTTGGCTCCGGCAAAATGCAGTTACCCTTTGTTCTGCAATCAGCCGAGGTTATGAAATTTGCAGTTGAAAAGCTGAAGCCGTTTTTAGGAAAAGCCGACACGGAATCAAAAGCCAGTATTGTATTGGCAACCGTGCGTGGCGACGTCCATGACATCGGTAAAAACCTGGTGGACATTATACTCAGCAATAATGGGTACAAAGTCTATAATCTTGGAATTAAATGCGAAATCGACACCATATTGCAGAAAGCAATGGAGGTTAAGGCGGATGCTATCGGTATGAGCGGATTGCTGGTAAAATCGACAGTGGTTATGAAGGAAAATCTCGAAATAATGCAACGGCGCCGGATCAATATTCCGGTACTTCTCGGGGGCGCTGCGCTGCCCCGCAGCTTTGTTGACGATGTCTGTGCCCCAATTATCGATGCGCCCGTTGTTTATTGCACCGACGCTTTCGAAGGACTCAAAGCAATGTCCCGGATTAAAGAAAATAAAACCGGCAAACAGCTTAACAACCTGAAAAAAAGTACCGATAAACCGGCAAAAACACTACGTCAAAAATCAGATTTTCCTGATGGTGAGTTGCGGTATGATATTTCAATTCCTGTACCGCCTTTTTGGGGTACAAAGATTATTGATGATGTCAATCTAGATGCGGTTTTTGCATATCTATCCGAATCCGTTCTTTTTCAGGGACGCTGGGGCTACCGGCGGGGAAATCTTTCCCGGGAAGAGTATAATGAACTTATTGAAAAAAAAGTTCAACCGGAATTTGAAAGCTTGAAGCAGCGTTGCAAAGCTGAAAAACTGCTGGTTCCCCGGGTTGTTTACGGCTATTTCCCCTGCAATAGCGTCGGCGAAAAGCTTGTTATCTTTGAACCCGGAAGCAACCGGGAAATTCTGCGTTTTCACTTCCCGAGGCAGAAGAAAGCGCCCTTCCGTTCCATCGCTGATTTCTTCCTGCCCGCCCAATCAGAAAGGCGGGATATTATACCCGTCCAGATAGTTACTGTAGGTCAACAGGCGTCGGCAGAAGCCCAACGACTCTATAAATCAAACGCCTATAAAGATTATCTACTGTTTCACGGATTGAGTGTGGAGACCGCCGAAGCGTTGGCGAAATACTGGCATCGGCAAATCCGGGTTGAACTGAATATTGTTGAAAAAGATGGTAGTGGCAATGACGATTTCATCGCTCAAAAATACCGGGGTTCCCGCTATTCATTTGGTTATCCGGCCTGTCCGGATTTAGCCGGGAACCGACTGCTCATACAATTATTGAGAGCGGAGAGAATCGGGGTTGCGATTACAGAAGGGAATCAAATGACACCCGAGCAGACCACATCGGCTTTCATCGTCCATCACCCGCAGGCTAAATATTTTACATTAGAATAATGGAGCAAATCCGTAGACAAATACATTTGTATCAATTTTAGTAAATTCCAATAAAATAATTTCAGAACTCCTGACTTATCGCAGATTATTCTGTCTCTAATTTTTGCAATAATAATAATCGATGCAGCATAATCTAAAAATCTATCAGATAATCCTTCAGAATTCACAGCACACATCCTTATTTT
>JAGHBC010000094.1 GCA_021161185.1 Fidelibacterota bacterium | reverse complement strand
TCTTCGAATAGGATTTGATGCAGGAGTAAGGGCTAATTTAGCACCCGTTTGAATTTGTGAACCGATTTCAGCCCCACTGAAAATAACCGGTTTTGGCCAGTTATCAACAACATATTTTGTCGCCGCAGCATCACAAGCAAAATTAAACTCTCCACCAGAATTCGGAAAACCGCCTCCCATACAAACCCATTTCTCGACTTTTTTTGTTACCAGGTCTATACCATTCAATGCACTATAATTATCCGGTTCCGATTTCAATAACGCCGCCAGGTTGGTCATAAATCCAGTCGTGATGATGACCACACTACTGTCCGTTTGCTCCGATAGGATTTTGCGATACAACTCCACCGAGTTCCAGGCGTTATCGATTCCCAAATCCTGTTCGAATTCTTCTGCAATCTGCTGATTATATCTGGAGCCGAAGCTCGGTCCTTCCGTAGCTACTCCGATCGGAATATCCGGTCTGCCATAATAAGTATTGAAAGCATCCAGGCATGGCGGTCCCCATGTCGCGGTATGCCCACCGCTGGAAACCATCATGGCCAGTATCTCTGCTTCTCCTGAATTTGCCAGCGCATGTAATGTAGCTGTTGCACCGACATCATCCCAGTCCGGTCCGATATCGGTATCAAAAATCACTTTTTCTGTCGCATATACAGAATCAATTTGGGAAAAAATCAACAAAAGAATAAATAGGGCAATACCATAGATTAATATCTTGGTCATATTTGATCTGTGATAAACATTTGTATAAGTTGATTCCATAATAGCCGACATGTGTTAAAATAAAATGCTTACGCCCATAACATTAGCATATCCAAATATACCTATATCACGATAGGCATAATCAAATTGAATGCCCTTTTGATGCATGGATTGCAACAAAATACCAACTCCAAAAGTTGGACCAAATTCCGAATTATCCAGAAATATACTTCGATACCCGCCACGGAGATATATTTTAGCAATTCCCGGCATACTCAGAGTGTATTTTGCGCCGATATTTACTGATTCATTATTGTTATTGGGATGAATTGCATCAACTGCTAAAGTTAATCGATGAACTGTGGTTATAATTGGATTAATTGATAATCCCAATCGGAATATTAGAGGCAGTTCCCAGGCGTCGGTTATGTATTCAACTTTTATATCTTTGTAATTACCAGCCTCATCAGGAGCGATATCTACCGATCGCATCAGATCGAGACCTCTGTATCGCATTGGTGATCCGTAATTTGAAATACTCATCCCAACTTTTAAGCCATCCTCTTTATCAGCCGGTGAGAAAAAACCGGTATTAATAATGACACCAAAATCGGCGGCAACAGCACTGGCACTCGTATGAAAAATGGAAGAGTGAATATATTTTATGGTAGCGCCAAATCCGAACCAGGATGTCAAAACCCGACCATAAGAAAAATTTACAGCCATATCCGTTGGAGAAAAACTTTCACCGGTACCTTCCTGTAAATCTAATGTTGTCACTTCCATTTCCCCATAATTCATTCCCAGAATACTGGCAGCAAATGTCCCAAGAGGGGGTACGACGAATCCTGCCGAAGCAATATATGTTTGTGTTCCCACCAACCAGGGTTGATAGGAAAAAAAGACTTCATTTCCTTTCATTAATGCTAATCCGGCTGGATTCCAGTAGATTGCAGATAAATCATTTACTGCACTTACACATGCATCACCCATTGCTATTCCTTTGGGATCAAAACCCAACTCTAAAAAATTGGATGCTGTTGTCCCGACCCGACTCTGAGCAGTGAGGAGCCGAGCACAGGTTAAGACAACAACTATTATGAAAAATATGGGCTTACGATATTTCATGAGATTTACTCCTTTCAAAAAATAGGGGACCATTAATAGTACAAACAAAAAAGTTCATTTTATTTGATTATGGCAAATTTTCCCATTTTTTCCTTACCTGTTTCTTTAGATTTCAAATGATAGACATAAATACCTGGAGCAACTTCCAAATTATCTTTTGTGAGTAAATCCCAGTGGACAATACCGTTACTGGGTTTATTCTCAACATCAATTTCATCAATCAAATAACCGCTTATCGTAAAGATTTTTATTTCACACCTTGCAGGGATGTGAGTAAACATGATACGTCGCTTCTGATTAATAAAGATATTCCGAACGGCAGGTTCCATTGTATTGGTCACAATGTACGGGTTCGGAACGACTTTGATTTTGTCTAAATCTGCAGCCTGTTGCTTCGCTTCATCACTGGCTTCAACTACCTTAATAACAAATTCATCAGTAGCCAGAAACGGACGTTGGCCATCAACTCGGTAGACGTCACCGGCCTTAGGTAATTCATCCTCAGAACTGGCTCTCCTAAAATTGAATGAATAAACGCTTATCTTCCATGTCGGCACATCATTTACCACAGCTGTGTACCCAACAATAACATCGTCATCCAGAAGATTAAAAACTCCGTCTCCATTTGTATCGTAAGCAAGAATATCCAGTAAATAATTGGCTCCCGTTGAATCCTGAAATTGTGTGTTCTCAACATAAAAGTTGAACGTCTGGCCTGGTAAAATCAGATTTTTATTCCATGGGGTAATACCAAGTAACTTTCGGACCCCACCCAGATTGGTGGCTTTCGTGGTATAAGCATCACCGGCCGTAAATACAATATCATTTTGCCATGGGAACATTTTATACGGGTTTTCCTCAACAAATATATCAATCGGAGCATTTCCATCAATCCAACCGGACATTGTTGTATCAAAATACGCACCCTGGGCAGGCACATTTGATAAAGAAAACTTTATTCCGTCAAAGGGATCGGATACAATATTTGAGTTCAAATAATAATAGTGGTCGTTGCCTTCATAAAGTAAATTATCTCCGGTAAAGTAGTCTTCCGATTGCTGAAGCAATACTTTATTTGAGTCAGTAATATCAGAAATCCGGTATCCGGTATTTCTATAAACAATACCCATGCCGGGAAATACAGCATCATTTTGAAAAGTCGTTATTGTATCCACAAAAAAGCTCAGCTTATATTCTTTGCCCGATATTAGAGCATTTTCGCTAAGCACATCAAATGCGGCAATACCGGTCCCTTTAATATCCCCACTAATCTCAAGAGTAGGTGGTGCATAACCGGAGGCATTTTGACGAGGTGTCACTATTGCCACATTCTTGCTGGTGCCAGTAATTTCTTCATTTTCATCAACGAGAATAGATGCTACATTTTCTGCAGGCGCAATATTAGCATTAATGCCCTTGATACCTCTATCATATGCAGCAAGATAATAATAGTAAGTTCTGCCATTCTGAACATCGTAATCTTCATAATAATGAAGAATCCCGGTGTTATTCCCAAGAAAAAAGGACTCGCCCTGAAGAAGACCAAAATCTGTAAAGCCGTAATATTCATTTTTCAGATCACACTGATAAATAGGCACTTTCCCGGAAGGATGACCCAGCCCATCGACTCTTAACTGGGCATCTGCAAAAAATCGGTCCGTGGATTTGTAAAGCTTATATCCCTCAAAATCGTTTTCACCACCGAGCAACGGTTCGCGGGAAGATATTTCGGCGACATTGTCCCATGTCAGCACGACCTTGCCATCTTGTGCGGTAGCATGAAGAGTGGGCATTTCAGGTGCTTTGGCAAAACGATAATCACTTTCATAAATCAGTTGGACAATTTTTTTCTTTTCCACTAATGAATAGGGTGGATTACCTGCGTTTAGACTGGAGACATCTTCATAAGCGCCCATCATGGCACAAGAAATACGTTCCGTTGTTCCTTGCGCCAGCCGAAAATCTCCAGAAGCGAAAATTGGGGCAAAATCACCGACATCACCCGAATGTTGATACAACCCCGGTACACCGATTAAATTGTACAATTCATAATCGAATTTCGGAGCAGGCGGATTGTTACCCGGCCAGGCAATAAAATGAAAACTGGTTAAACCCAACATGTCGGATTCAGAAATGTCATTTAATCCAAAATTCGGTTCACTGTTCAGACCTTCCAGCAAGTCCGGCTTATGATTACACTCCGTACCATCTGCATCGGGACCGTTATAATTTAAATCATTTGGTCCGACACCATCCAGGCCCACATCATCACCAGCATCTTCACCATTATCATATTTACCATTGCCGTTGGCGTCATTACCATCCCGCCAGTCCTGATCTTCATCAGCATCCCAATGTTCTTTCAGCTGGTCAATACTATTGTAGCCGTAGTACTCCATGAATTTTGCCAGGTCTGCAATACCATCGGTAGGGCCTATGATCGCCTGGGCAAAATTATCACGGGCTTCATCAATTAATCCGTCGTCATCATTATCAATTCCGTCCCCTGTAATTCCGGGACTTTCCAAAAATGTGATACCGCATATTCCTGGCACATAACCACCATAACCGGAATTATTCGCATCCCAGATGAAGGCCATATTAGTGGCCTTATCAAAGCCGCCAAGATCATCAATATCATCACCAAAATTGAACGCATTGCCAACGCCCATATCAACAAAGAAACCAAATACAGTACGAGGGATATCATAATCAGAAATGTTGGTAATATTGTATTCCCAGAATATGACATCACGCGTTTGTGGATTTTCCCATTGATATCCACGAACTTCAATGCGCACACCAAGACCACCCCAGGGCCGTCCCTTTTGAATAGTAACATTGGGATTTTTATCCCCTATTTTCACACCGGGTCTTGGATAATATTTTACTCTCAGATCAGGCTGGAGATATTCCTGGTCTTGCGCATCATTGGCTACAAAATAGCTTTCTAGCTGCGCATATTTTACACCACGTCCAAAACGGCCATTCCATTCACCCTGCCATTTTTTTTCACCACCCCGGGAAGGCCAGCCCGCCGGAGGCCAGGAAAGCGGATCATCGCTAACGGCAGGAGATTCACTCAGCTCGTTAAAATATCCAGGAACGGCGTGAAGTCCCCAGACAATATCGCCTGCAGGATTTTGATCAAGCATATCCTCAAAATTCCACATGGCTTCAATGAAGTATAATGTATCCAGATCACTTCTGGAGGCTATCTGTGCTTCATCGGTCACAGGTATAGTATCCTGCTCCAGAAAAACCTGACCACCAACAAGTATTGACAGCTGATCATATACCTGCAGACCTTTTTCAGAATCCTTGGGCCATTTTGAACCATCAATCATGTACTTATAACCGATTTGAGTGTTATTTCTGAAAACCGTATAAAATTGGTTCCCATCCATAACCCCTTCCCGCAGCGCCGCTCTGTCGGCTGCCGGATCGTCCGGACCTTTATATATCCTGCCACTTTGGGCAAAAGCCTGGAACGTAAGAAATAATAGTAACCATACTAAACGAATGGATGTTAGTACCTTATTATTCTTTAACATAATTTGTCTCCTACCGAGCTTATTTTTAGTAGATTAAAAATTAAATCCCAAACCTATTTTTACCGATCTTGGCGCGCCATACATCGCCGGATTTTGCAGTAAATCTTCAAATTCTGAAAAATCACTTCGATAGGTTGTGATATCAATGGGGCGCACAATACCTGTATATGCACGTCCTGTGGTGCTGTTTACACTGTTTTCATTTAAATGATCTAAAATATTATAGGCCAATAGTGTTAATTTCACATCAACACCGCCAATAGTTAAGAGATTATAATTCGCCTGTAAATCCACACTGAATTTTGCCGGACGGTATTGGTTGTTGGGTAACAAGTTAATCAGAGCCAGTGGGCTTTCTGTAATAGGCTGCCATGAATACGGCATTCCCGAATCAAAAGTACACAGAATCGAAGCACCAAAACGTTTTGTATTATATCCTGCCATAATATTCAGAGTATGACGCTGATCCCACCCTAATGGTATTAATTTATTTACTGGATCTTTATCTTCTCCTGCTCTGTTGAAAGCAAAGTCGGGACTATCTGCAATACCGCGAGTGTACTGCAGTGTGTAATTGGCATTTGCTGAAAAGCCACCATAGCGGACTTGGTACCGCAGCTCTAAACCTCTCACACTGCCGTAATCCTTATTATCAAATAAGCCATAGCGAATTTGGCTGTATGTATAATTCATCCTGGAACTCAATAAATCGTAGATATCACGATAAAAAACCGCAACTTCAACATTCATTTCTTTTGTTAATTGCAGCCATAAGCCGCTTTCATAAGACACGGTTTTTTGTGACTTTAAAAGCGGATTACCAAGCTGGGCCAACTCAGTAACACTAAATGAATGATTCTGATAAAAGTAATTAAGTGGTGGAATCTGAAGAAAATGACCATAAGAAAATCGGAGTAATGCTACATCGCCTAATTTATAAGACAATCCAAGCCTGGGGCTGAACGAGTATTGCGGATCAACATTAGGGTATTTACTCATCCTTGACTCGTCTTCAAAATAATCCTGGTTTGACGGATTTCTCCAATCGGTCGGATAAACCGTTTTAGGATCAAAATAATCAAAACGAACTCCAAAATTAACCACCATTGACTGGAATTCCATTTTATCCTGAATATAGGCCGCAAACTGCTCCGGTTCTTTAATATATTTATCTGTATACGTTGTAAGGTCCGATCGAACTTCAGGTTCATAATTAGGATAAGTGCGTCGATTGGTTACTGGATCAGTCACATATACGGATTCTAAATCCGTGCCTTCGTATTTATTTCGTATACTATAGCTCTGTTGATCCAGTTTTATTTTTGTCAGATCAATTCCGGTCTTCAAATTATGGTTTTTATGAATCTGCCATGCCAGATCAAATTTTATCCCATATTTCTCTTCGGTACGCAGGTTGTGACCTTTGCTCTGACCGCCGGTCGAGAACCCCGGACCAGTCCCGCTACTGTAAAAATCATGTACATATCTGGGATCCAAGGGATTTTTATAAACATAACTCCCGTTTTCATATTTGTTGTATGAAAGTTTTAACTCATAAAATGCTTTCTGACTCAACATATGATTAATATACAAAGCTGCCATATTTGATTTATTATGATTCGTTGGCATTCCATATGGATTATAAAAATAATAGTGGCTATAGTTTTGATAGTCATTCTGGTTATGGGTATATATAAAAGATGTTTTTAGTGCCTTTATCGGCTTAAAGGTTAGTTTCCCCATAAAGAATATTTTTTCGTTATCATCAAGATCAACATATGAATTATCACCCGTTGCTGAAGATATATAACTATCTGGATAATTCCTGAAATCACTATAATCATCAACATTAAATCGATGAATGCCATTCAAATATCCCCGATCGGAAAAATATCGACTGTCAACAATGAAATTAAGATAATTTTTTATGATGGGCCCGGAAAGACTTATAGTGTAGTCTTGAATTCTGGCAGCAGCATCAAGACCGACATATATATCATCGTGTGAAGTTAAATAATTCCCCAGGTTAACCGAACCTGTTCCCTCTATTTTATTACTGCCTTCTTTGGTAATAATATTAACCACACCGCTCATGGCATTACCATATTCAGCATTAAATGTACCCGTAATTACTTCCATGTCTTCAACAACCGCCGGGGTCACTTCAACTGTCGCAGCTTCGTGATTAAATGATTCTGTGACCTTAACACCATCAATCATATAAGAAACCTCACTACTGCGACCACCTCTGAAATGCGAACCTACAACACCCGGTTGCAACTGTACAATTTGGCTGATGTTCTCAACCGGAAGGGTTTCAATATCATCTGAGGATATATTTCGAATTGAACTGGTTTGGTCTTTCTTAATGGCCAATTGCGTAGCGGTTACAATAATTACTTCACCCTCAATTACTTGTTGTGATAGTTCGAAATTAAGATTAGTTGTAGAATTCACACTAACACGAATATCTTCCATTTTTACCCTGCTGTAACCAATCATACTGGCTACAACGTTATATACACCTGGATGCATATTAATAATAAAATATTCTCCATTAGAATCTGTAGCCCCTCCCATTTGTGTTCCTTCTACAACAATATTAGTACCTATCAAAGGTGCGCCTGTATCCTTGTCAATAACTCTACCTGATATTTTTCCGGTAGTTTGCGCAATTGCGGTACTAAAAATGAATAGTAGGAGTAGGGATAATATTGTAAAAACATTCTTCTTTCTCATACTTATCGCCCTCATTGATTTGAACATTATCCAACAACAATTAATATCTATTTTTATTTAAATGAACTGCAGAATAAATTTTAATAATCCATAACAATATCCAAGATCTCTTAAATCACTGGGATATAAAAAATTTAGATTCGTAAATATTAACAAACTATTCTGGGAGACTGCCTCAACAATTCACTATGTAAATGAATATCATCCGTAACAATATTGGAGGTCTCCTAATCAACCATTAAATCGAAATGATCAAAGTACTTATAACCGGTTGATTTCAGAGACCTCCAACACACACATGGAAAGTAACTATCGTATTAACAACATTTTTTTGGTTAATATTTTTTGTCCAGCCTGCAATTTGTAAAAATACAAACCACTACTCAATGAGCTGGCATTAAAAGTAATAGTGTTAAGACCACCTGGTCTCACATCGTTAACCAAAACTTTTACTTCCTGACCTAAAACATTGTATACAGACAAACGAACCTGTTGCTGTCGTTCCAACGAGAAATTAATTGTAGTCGTTGGATTAAACGGATTTGGATAGTTTTGATGAAGAGCAAATTTCGTAGCAATCTTTGCTTCATTCGGCTCAACCGCCAAACCGGTAAGATCTCTGTACTGAACAAGAATCGCTTTAAATGTTGAAGGTATTGGGTCGGCACCGGCTATAACCTGTTCACCACCTAGGCCTGCCTCGGTTTCGGCGGAATTTGATACATAACCGACGGGTGCATAATAGCGGCGCCATACAGTTTCATCCCAGTTTCTGGTTCGGCCACCACGTCCTCTGATATGAAAACTAAACAGCGGATCTATTCCATCAGACCATACAGCAAGTCGGAGTTTTGTCGTTTGGATCGGGGTATCCGACATCCACGTTGAGTTAGTAGTTGAGTCAACTCCTATTCCCCAAAAATCAACTTTTCTACCTTCACTGTCATACTGCCATGTGCCGGCGTCCCGGTCAGTGCCTGCTCCGGATGCCACTTCTACCCACGCTGAACCATCCCAGTACTCTACTGCCCATGGCGTAAATGGTTGTGGCTGATTTCCATAACAACCACCCCAGGTAAAATAGTTAATATTTTTGGGTGTGGCCCATTCAACCATCCAATAGAACGGAGCATCATGGGTTAAATATCCCGCATCATATTGCCAGGGCGCGCCATATTCACCCCACCAGCTGTCATTATTGTAAAAGTCACCTGTTTTGGGATCCCAAAGCATATCCATCGGGTGACCACGGAGGTTGGCAATTTCATTGTAATCATATAAACCACTGACCACGGCTTCGTCCAACAGAGCCAGGTTAATCCCTGCATCCTGTCTATTCCTAGCAGTTTCAGTCGAAAAGTCAAGGTACTGAATCAGACAAGCATTAGGAGAAGATGATGACTTTTTTAATCCTGTAAAAGAAAAACTCCAAAGACTGTCAGCAAACGTAGTTGTATCATCAGCTAAACTATCAGGATTTGCGTAAGCACAAAACCTGAGTTTGGTAGTAACAACAGGCTGCATTAATTTCAATTCCAACAATCCATCATTGACCCATCCGCCGACTCCTTTTAATGTATCTTCTGGCCAACCGTTATCTGCTTTAGCCAGATTTACCCATGTACCGTCCTTGTCAATTTGAATGGACCAGCCGGTATGGGGCTGTGGCTGATTGCCATATGTTCCCGTGACAGTGATATAATTAATATTCTTTGCAGTCGGCCATTCAACCATCCACCATAAAGGATTCTCAGGCGTAACATCTCCCATAATCTCATTGTAACCCAGACCGTATTCGTGCCAACTTGATTCTCTTTTATAAGCGTTTGTCGAAGGGTCCCAGAGAATATCATCGGGCTGTTTCCCCCCAGATAGTGAAGTATCCACTGAGCCAGTTACAATTGCACTCTCCAGACAACCAAGATTAACCAATGGATCCGGTGTATTATCACCTTGCGCATATCCCACAGAACATGCCAGTAACAACACAAGGAATCCCACAAGCGTTTTGTAAGTTTGTTTCCTATTCACAACATTCCTCCTTTGTAAATACGTTTTGTCTCTTAAAATCGACGATTTGTTTTTGCCAATCTTGTCTCATTATCACATCACAAGAGCAAAAACCGAAACTGTACTTTTTCTTAACCTTTCTACCTCCTTTCATATTTAATACTTTCGCTCCAAATTAAAATTCAAATTTGATTTAGCCACACATTTCAATAATCTTTAATTTATTTGCTTCACAGATTTTCGTACTATTAATTCGGTCGGTACTATTATTTTCTTTTTCCCTGGTACATTTCCCCCTTTTAATTCATTTAATAATAGCGCAATCGATATCTTACCAAGCTCTTCTTTTTTTTGCCTTATCGAAGTAATAGGTGAAGATAAAAAATCATAATAGGGCTGATCATCAAACGCAATCAACGAGATGTCATCCGGAATATTTAGATGCTCCTCTGAAATAGCACGTAATGCACCAAGAGAAATTAAATTACTGCCCCCCAAAATTGCCGTGGGTCGCTCCGACCCATTCAATAAAATTTTGGCTCCAATATATCCATTCTGTTTACCAAAATCTTCCCCTACGATAAAAGATTCATTTACGGGAATATTATTTTTCTCATGAGCATCTAAATAACCTTTCAATCTTTCTTCATTTACAGAAGTATTACGGAGCCCTTGAATGAACGCAATCTTTCGGTGTCCTTTATCAATGAAGTGATTTATCGCCTGGATTGCCCCATTATAATTATCTGACACTACACAAGATAAATTCAATGCAGGGAAATACCGGTCCACAACAATAACCGGAATGTTAAACTTTGAAACATCAATAATATTTTTTAACTCTTTACCGACTGGACATATAATCATTCCGTCTACTTTTCTCATTCTTAATACTTTTAATGACTCTTTTTCAAGAGTAGTGTCTTCTTGACTATCACATAAGATAACGGAATAGCCAGCTTTACGGGACTCAATTTCTACAGATCTTGCTATTGAAGCAAAAAAGGGATTTGAAATGTCCGGTACAATCATCCCGATACTAAACGTCTGTTTCATTCGAAGCGATCGAGCCAAAATATTTGTTTCATAATTGAGTTCCTTTGCCAATCTGTTAACAAGTTCTTCAGTCTTTTTGCTGATACGATACTTGCTACCCTGACCAGACATTACTCTTGAGACCGTGGTAACCGAAACACCAGCGCGCTCAGCAATGACCTTTATTGTTGTTTTTTGATTCTTTGGCAAAGACATTTTTGATTTTTCCTTATTGCTCAATCGTTTGTCCTAATTTCACTGATATTTTGATAT
>JAGHBC010000108.1 GCA_021161185.1 Fidelibacterota bacterium | reverse complement strand
TGTCAAATCCTTCCATCATATAGGCGTACTCATTTTTTTCGGGAGAAGCATAATGAAGTGCGGCAAAGTCGAAAGAAAAAGCATTTTCTTTATAAGAAAGTTTAATTTTCTTGGTTTCTGTGATAGACTTATTTAGGATTAAATGTTTGTTTACTTCTTTTCCGATGGGGACGGATTTGTTGAATATTTTGAAATCCGTAATTACAATCGATGGGATATAAGGATTATCTCTGATGCTATCTGGAAAAAACGCGTTGAAACCATTAATACCACCAAAGAACATCTCACCACTTCTACTTTTGTGATAGGCTCCTATATAGAACTCATTACTCTGAAGCCCATCACTTGTAGTATAATTCTTAAATGTTTCAGTTCTCGGGTTAAACTTTGACAACCCCTTATTCGTACTCAACCAGAGGTTGCCATGATTATCTTCCAATATTCCATAAATAATACCATTCGCTAGGCCGTCTTTTCTCGTATAATGGGTAAAGGTTTCTTTTATTGGATCAAATCGATTCAGTCCGCTACCTGTCCCAATCCAAAGAATACCGGATGAATCTTCGTGAATAGATAACACACGATTGTTATTCAGACTGTTTGGATTATTCGGGTCTACTTGGTAATGGATAAATTCCTCTGTCTTACGGTTGAATTTATCAAGCCCCCCTCCCCATGTGCCAATCCAAAACTGACCTGATCTGTCTTCATATGTAAATAGTAGAATGTTGTGACTCAGGCTCTTTGGATTATCAGGATCATTCAAATATCGAGTAAATATTCCCTTTTCTCTGTCATATTTATTCAACCCGCCGCCACTGGTACATATCCAGAGCATACCTTCTTGATCTTCATACACCGATCTTACAAAATTGCTACTCAAGCTGTTTGGGTTATTGGGATTATTTTTATAATGTGTAAAAACAGGCTTGTTCTTTTTATTGCCTTTTCTTAAGCCTGACAGATCTGGTGGTACAAATCGATTCAATCCACCTTTATATGTCCCAATCCACATGACACCCGATCGGTCTTTGTAGACACATAAGACAACATCGTCACTCAAGCTGCCTGGATCATCTGGATCGTGTCTGTAATGGACGAACTGATTTTTATTCCGATCAAATTGATTAAGCCCACCGCCATCTGTGGCAATCCATAGTATGTGTCTGTTCTCATCAAAATCTTCATAGAAACCTCTGACTTCGTTATGACTTAAACTGTTTGGATTGGTGGGATTACTTTTATAATGCATAAATTTTTTCAATCGAGTGTGTTTATTAAGCCCACCCATAGTGCCAATCCACAACACACCACATCTGTCTTCGAATATAGATCGGATGACATTGTGACTTATACTATTGGGGTTGAAAGGATCTTTTTGATAGTGGGAAAACGCGTTGATATTCCGATCATACTTATTGAGCCCACCACCATCAGTGCCAACCCAGAGAGTGTGAGATTGATCCTCATATATTGTTACAATTATATTTGAATTTATACTATTGGGATTCTTTGGATCGACTTGAAAACGAATGAATTGTTCTCGCTCCCTGTCAAATTTGTTCAATCCACCTCCATCTGTACCTATCCACAATTCACCTGAAATATCCTCGTAGATTGACCAAATTCGATTATGACCTAAACTTTTGTGATTATCCGGATCATAATTGTAGCGTATAAAGGTAGGCCTTGATTCACTATTCTCTCTATCTGCTGTCGTATCAAAAATGACTCTGTTGATACCACCACCCCATGTGCCAACCCATAAATCACCAAACTGATCTTCACAAATAGACCGAATTTCATTGTGACTCAAACTATTTTTATCTCGTGGGTCGTTTTTATAATGAGTGAAGAATGGAGAAGATGTAGAGTCAAATTTTCCAGAATAGATCGAATCAAGCGAAAGCTTATTAAGTCCATTATCCGTTCCAATCCAGAGTTCTCGCTTTTTATTTTCATAAAAGCATCTTACAAAATTATTGCTTAGACTATTGGGGTCTTCAGGATTGTTTTGGTAATGTATAAATTTTTCCTTTTCTCTATCAAAACGATTCACGCCCCCACCAACCGTGCCAACCCACAAATGACCGTAGCTGTCTTCAAAGACAGACCATACAAAATTACTGCTCAAGCTATTGGGATTATTTGACTTGAATCTATATACTTTAAGGTTGTATCCATCGTATCTTTTCAATCCATCATCTGTACCAAGCCAAATAAATCCTTTAGTATCCTGACAAATGCAATATACAGTGCTCTGAGTAAGTTCTTGTCCAATTGAGACATGCTCAAATTCTATATCGTTCTTTTGGGCATATACGTTCATGATTATCAATAACAGCAGGATAATGCTTTTGAATAACGAGGTGCTTTGGTTTATTTCCAATCTTCGATTTGCAGAGGTTTTGAATCGATATACCATTTTCTTACTTCTCATTCAAATTTTGACTTTTTTTAGCAGTGTAAAATAGAACGTGCTTCCTTCACCAATGTTATCTCAATATTTTGAGGAGATACAATCACATTTTTAACAATCTCATTCAGCTCGGTATTTGCGCTTTCTAACTCCTTCAGAAGTTGAACTTGTCTCTCTTCGGCTTGTTTGAGTCTGGTAATATCTCTGGAAATCCCAACAAGCCCAACAATTTTACCTGCTTTGTTTTTGATGGGCACTTTGGTAGTTGTAACCCATCGAAATTGATCGTCTGCTGCTTTTATTCTTTCAGGTTTTGAAATTACCGGTTCGCCTTTTATAAAGAGCCCTTGTTCATCTTTATAAGCATTGCTAGCATGTTCTTTGGTAAAATAATCAAAATCTGTTTTTCCTATAGCATCCTCAGGATTATCAACTCCCAAAAGACGTGCTTGTGCTTTATTTATCTTTGTAAAACGAGGTTCCGTATCCTTGAAATATATGGTATCCGGTATATTATCCATAAGAATATCAAAGAGATCAATCTCATATATAGGATCTTCTTTTTTATGCTTTAAGCCCGCTGTTTTATTTTTATCTTCCATTTTTCTTTCTTTTCTTAGAATTAAATGACAGGATGGTACATGTTTCGTTAATTACAGATATCATAAAACTTGGGCAATTTAAATAAACACTGATATTTAATCCACTAAAAATATTATCTTTTGGTAAAATGAATAAAATATCTTTTATCGCTGATACCCGGTTATAATTCATACAATTTCATTTGGTTAGAATTGGTGATATTCTTTATACAACCGGCGGCTGCCTTCACATTCAATCCCGGGATTTCAGTTCCGTCAGGTGGACAGGTAGAAGAGTCATGAGTAAGTTCCCGACGCAACCTGAATCCCTATACCTGTCAGGTTTATTCAAATAATCGTATACGAAGCAGAAGAATCTTTTAAACCTGACAGGTATAACAGCTGTCTGATGGACTGACGGAAGCGCTTGTACAAAGAACAATATCCCGTTAAACACGTCCGGTGTTTTGTCTTTGGTGACATTTTTTATACATCCGGCAGCAGCCGGAACGGCGTAAACTGATTTCCGGTGTCCCGGTAGATAATCCGGCGTTAATCGAAGTAAATTGCGGTGATTATGCCGTCAAGCTGCGGGATATAGTCCTAACCTTGCGAAGGTTTTGAACCTGTGTAAGGATACCCGAATATTTCTAAATAATCTTATACCAGATATTCATGCTTTCGAGTTTACCGGAGATGTTGGTATTATTGAGTAAGGTTCCGCTGTATTTATAGCCCCGTTTAGCAAAAGTTATGTTCATACCATACGACATGGCCCGGGCGATTGTATTAAAACTTCGGATTCTCATTTTCTCCATTACCGCTTCCATTTGATAAAGCAGGTAGAGTGCAAACCCCATTCCCCGATATTCCGGCAATGTGGCAAAATCGGTCATTTCGACATTTTTCCCGTCATAATCAATCTCTGCCGATGCGATGGCGGCTACCTGCTTGCCCCGGGTAATCAGAAAATACTTGATGTGGCTGTGCATTGTATCTTTGAGGTATTGTGGATCGTGAATTGGAAACGGATAGGTCTCAAATACCTTTTTATAAACCTGTACCATTTGAGGAATATCTTTTTCGGTAGCGATATGAAATTGGAACGACTGTGCCAGTTGAACATCGTTTATTAATGCCGATTTTGTTTTGGCTGTTTGTAGCACCTTTTTCATGTGGTCGATATTCGGATTGAACATTCGTCTATCGTCAGGATATTTTGCCATAAAATAGACTGAATTCTGATGGTGATAGAATTGCGGTATATAGGCTTCTTGTCGATAACCGTTTTTTTCAAATTCATACCGGGCGAAATCCGGTACTTTCGCAATTATTTTAGTATATTCGTTCTCATCGGCGATCCGGTCGAGGTATGGGATTATTTTGCCAGCATCTGTTTTGGCAAGTTTCATTAAATATATACGGTTATTGTACTTTCCATGTTGAAGTAGTGATGATTGCCATTTTTCGACTTTATCTATCATGATTTTGTCCTTAATGTGCATCAGCTCTGCCCGTTCCGCCTGGTATATCGCTCAATGTTACGGGGAGTAAGGGTGTAGGTTTTATCATAATCCGAGAGAAGTTTCTCAACACCAATGGCTTTTGTCTCCTCAGGACTTTCTAATTTCAGCTGCAAGTCACAGCTATCACAATTTCGGTCGCAGAAATAGGGTTCGTAGGAATCCGGTTCTTTATATGTTGTGATAACCCCCTCGTAATTGCGCAGGATGACTTTATTAGTGGACCAGCTGACAATATAGTTAGGCATCAACGGGATTTTTCCGCCGCCCCCGGGCGCATCGACAACATATGTGGATATGGCAAAACCACTGGTATGACCGATCAGGCTTTCCATGATCTCAATACCTTTGCCCACCGGAGTTCGAAAATGAGTTAGTCCTTCGGAAAGATCGCATTGATAAAGATAGTAGGGACGTACACGATTTTGCACTAACTTATGAACCAGTTTTTTAATAATTCTCGGACAGTCATTGACGCCAGCCAGGAGGACGCTCTGATTGCCAAGGGGAAAACCCGCATCAGCCAATTTTGCCAGCGATTCCTTTGAAGAGGTGGTGATCTCACGGGGATGATTGAAATGCGTATTGATCCAGAGCGGTTGGTGTTTTTTTAGCATTTCAACCAATTCATCGGTTATTCGATAGGGTAAAACAACCGGAGTCCGGGTTCCTATTCGAATGACCTCGAGATGCGGAATTTTTTCCAGTTCCGTCAAAATCCAGTCCAGATAATTGTCTGACAATAAGAATGGATCACCACCTGATAACAGAACGTCCCGGACTTGCGATGTTTCAGCAATATATTTAATGCCGTTCAAAATTTCCGTTTTATTTGGAATAGAGTCGTGATCACCCACTTTACGTTTTCGGGTGCAATGACGACAATACATTGAACAGGTATTGCTGATGTGAAACAGAACCCGATCCGGATAGCGGTGAGTGATCAGCGGAACCGGGCTGTCTTTATCTTCTGCCAGTGGATCAAGCATATCATGCCTGTTAA
Organism: Fidelibacterota bacterium; assembly: GCA_021161185.1. Classification (GTDB taxonomy): domain Bacteria; phylum Fidelibacterota; class UBA2242; order UBA2242; family UBA2242; genus DPVY01. The sequence continues at coordinate 25,690 of JAGHBC010000108.1, read as the reverse complement.
TAATTAATTCAGATGGTGAAGGAAAAGACTGTTTGAAAACGGGATCGTTAGAATAATCTTCCTCATCGATAAGTGAAAAATAGTAGGGGGTGATCGATAGTGGAAATTTTTCAATGGTTTCGTCAATCTGCTTCCGTTGTTTCTCAGGAAATTGAATTCCCAGAAGAGTTTCAAATGTATCAACATCCCTGATAGAATGCTTTACCTGCCATTTCCAGTCTCTCCAGTTTTTAATATGGGCATCCGCATCAATTTTCTCAGTCAATTCTTGTTGTTTTTCGTTGAATATTGTCATTTACTTCCTATTTTTAATATCGATTATCAGAGTTTTCCGCCCGGAAATCCTCCAATAAGTTAATTTAAATGATTTATCGAAGAGAATACGCCGTGGTATCTTCGTTAGACTAGTACATAATGGTGCACAAGAGAGTTATGAAAAATTTATAATATAAGAATAAACAACCACTTACGTGTTAAATTACAAATTATTATTACAAAATGCAACCAATTTCTTGAATTATTCCGAATTGCGTACTTTTTCTGTATTGGATTTACCTGATTCCACAATACAATTAAAACGGTTGTTTTAACATGTCATGAAAACAATGATAAATACACAAAGCAGTACTGTGATTTTAAATTGCACGAAATTTTTACCACCCTATTAAAAATGGAGGAATCAGGAGTAAAAATCCGACAATCAGGAAAATAATTTCCAGCGGCAGCAGCCACTTCGCCCATTTTTCCCAGGAAATTCCCGATAGTGTCAGCACGCCCATCGTAATTCCCGATGTCGGAATGATCATATTGCTGAATCCATCACCGAACTGGAACGCCAGAACGGCGGTCTGCCGGGTAACTCCGACTAAATCAGCTAAGGGAACCATAATCGGCATTGTTAATGCGGCTTTGGCGCTTCCCGATGGTACGAAAAAGTTAACTATGGAATGAATGACAAACATAGCCTGGGAGGAGACAATCGGATGGAGGTGCTGAATTGAACCGGCAAGAGAGTTCAGCATGGTGTCGATAATGTGCCCGTCTTCGGCAATTATCAGAATACCGCGCGCAAGGACAATGATTAAAACTGTGCCGACCATGTCTTTAGCACCGGATATAAAGGCATTGGTAAAATCTTTAATTGATAATCTGCCGACAATTCCCACAAGAATTCCGGTCAGGAAAAAGACGGCGCAGATTTCTTCAATGTACCATTTATAGTTCAGAACGCCGAAGATCATACCGATCATTCCCGCTGCGAAAGTCCATAAGGCTAACCTATGCCGTCCGGAGACACCCTTGAAATTTTCAATATCGCCGATATGCAGATTTTTGCGTTTCTCCTCATCAATTTCAAAGGATATACTTTTTGCCGGATGTTTCTTTATTTTTAATGCGTAAAGCATGACGAACGCAATGGCGACTGCCGTGCAGATGAACCAGCAGATCAAGCGGTAGATGATCCCGGAGAAGAGCGGCAGCCCGGCAATCTGTTGAGCGATCCCGACCGTGAAAGGATTCAGAAACGCGCCCGCAAATCCGGCTCCGGCGCCGACAAACGGGATAGCCACGCCAACAATTGAGTCATAGCCCAGCGCCAGAGTCAATGGGATAAAAATCAATATAAACGGGATAACCTCTTCGCCCATTCCGAAGCTGCCACCCCCAATAGAAAAGATAGTCATGAAAATTGGGATATAAAGTATCTCAATTAATTTTGAGTGGCTATGCGCTTTTGCCACGGCTTTTATTGCGGCGTCGATTGCCCTGGTTTTTTCCAGAATAGCGAAAACGCCACCAACGATTAATACAAATCCTACAATCAGCGCGGCGCTTTTGTCCGTGAAACCACGAATTGGAGCTTTTAAAATAGCCCAGAGGCCCTGTGGATTACTGTCTACGGTATGATATGAATTGGGTACGACTACCATACGACCGTTCAATTCGGAACGATCATATTCACCGCTGGGAATTAGCCAGGTTAATCCGGCAGTGATGATAATTATACTGAAAATCAGCAGGTAAGTGTTTGGTGCTTTAACTTTGGCTAACTTCAAATTTTGTCCTTTGGGTGGGTTGAATTGATCATATTCGCAGGTGAATTTAACAGATTCTCCCTATGTGAACAAGAATTTGAAGAAGTCTTGTCTTAAATTGTTAAAGAATGTAAATTCACAGTGCTAACATTATGAAAAGTGAGGATTGATCCATGAAACGGAGGGATTTTTTCAAAACGGTTGGATTTGCGACAATAGCGGCAGGCGTATCAACAGGATTAAACGGCATTGCCTGTTCAAAGAAAAAATTTACGAAAGGAAGCGGCATGAAACTGAGTTATGAAGTCAAACAATTGAATTTGCGGCATACCTGGACAATTGCCCGGAATTCAAGCAATTTTAAACAAAATGTATTTGTGAAGTTGGAAAAAGACGGGATTGTCGGGATTGGCGAGGCGGCGCCGAATATTCGCTATGACGAGACTCCGGAATCGACAATCGAAGCTATTAAGAAAGCGATTCCTCTATTCGCTAATGCCGATCCTTTTGAATTTGTTCAATTGGGTTATGATATTCAGAATCTTTGCGAGGGGCAGACCGCCGGTAAATGTGCTCTCGACATTGCCCTGATGGACTGGGTCGGCAAAGCGCTGAATGCTCCGCTGTACAGGCTCTGGGGACTCAATCCGGAAAAATCGCCGCTGACTTCATTTTCGATCGGTATTGACACACCCGAAGTAATGGCGCAGAAAACGCGGGAAGCAGCGCCATATAAAATATTGAAAGTCAAGGTCGGTAAACCCAATGATGAGGAATTCATCAAAGCCGTACGCTCCGTAGCGCCGGACAAGCCGATCCGTGTCGATGCCAACGAAGGCTGGACCGATAAGGAGGAAGCCATTAAAAAAATCGAATGGCTTGTGAAAAACGGGATTGAATTTATTGAGCAACCGATGCCGTCACATATGATGGAAGAGACCGCCTGGCTGCGGGACCGGTCGCCGGTGCCGATTATTGCCGATGAAGCCGTAAAATCGGCGCGGGATATTCCGAAACTCGCCGAAGCCTATGACGGCATTAATATAAAAATCATGAAATCCGGCGGATTACAGGAAGCCATGCGGATGATCTGGCTGGCGAAATCTCTGAGCATGAAAATCATGATCGGCTGCATGATCGAAAGTTCGGTTGCTATTACCGCTGCCGCCCAGATGTGTTCGCTGATCGACTATGCCGATCTGGACGGCAACCTGCTAATCAGCAACGATCCCTATGTCGGCGCTACGCTGATCGACGGACATGTCGTTGTCAATGATAAACCGGGCATTGGCGTTAAAGAAGCCTGACATACATCATTATTATATGTAATGTAAAATGCCCTATGTGAATGCACGGAGCATTTTATTTAATCGTTTACCCGTTGAATTTCCAGTGATATCATTTCCAAACGTTAACAATTCCTGGCTTCATTATTTCCCCTTTGCAATTAAAGACAGTATTGTTTATATAAAAAATCGCCGGAAATAATGATTGTATAATACGACGTATTTTTGTTACTTGGAGCATTCTAAATGCGAGGTCCAAAAAGATGAATCACTCAACACATAGTTTTCATCAGAAAATTGACAAGATTGTTAGCAGGTCCAATAAGACATTAAAACTGGTTTGGATTTTCTCATCGATTTTAGTTTTGGCAATCATGTTTGTATTGTATTTACTGATAAACTCAGAGGGAAATCCGATACCGGATACAAGCAAACAACTGATCGTCGTCGTGACGCCTTCCTGGGAAGCTTCAAAGGGATCGCTATATCGTTTTGAGAGAGAGGAAACTGTTAGCGATTGGAAAATGACTGGTCAGCCGGTGCCGGTTATTCTTGGGCGCAACGGTCTGGGTTGGGGCAGAGGTCTTCATCAAATTCACGAGGGCTCCAATCTGATCAAGCGGGAAGGTGACGGCAAGAGTCCGGCGGGAGTGTTTCGTCTGGGAGAAGCTTTTGGATTTCCGACACTTGAAGAAATGGGCGACCTGAAAATTCCCTATCGTCCGGTCACCGATTACCTGGAATGCGTTGATGACGTGGAATCGCAATATTATACAAAGCTGGTTGAAAGGGATAAAGTTGAAATCGCCGATTGGGAATCGTCGGAGCGCATTTACCGATCGCCAAATGCCTATCATTATGGAGTGATGGTGGAGCATAATACCGTCGATACTCAAAAGGGCGCCGGTTCCTGCATTATTCTGCACTGCGTCTCTATAACCGGCGATTCGACCGCCGGCTGTACGACGATGGACAGAACCGAAATGGAAAAGTTGGTTTATTGGCTTGACGCTGCTGCCGATCCGCTGCTCGTACAGCTGCCGCTCCCGGTCTATAAACGATTGAAGCAAGATTGGAAATTGCCGAACCTTTAAGAACGGAGAACGGAAACCGGAGGAAGGAAACTGGAGTACCGGAGTGATGGAGTATAACAATTTGCAATTTGCAATTTGAAATCTACAATCCAAAATCTAAAATCTCCCGCCTGCCTTGTTTTAATTATTGTATCTATCTAAATTTGTCCGTGAAGTTTAATTTAATATATATAGTTGAGGTGGAAAATGAAGCGGATTTTCACGATTATTATTACCATTTTACTTGTTGTCGGTTGCACAACAAAACCGTCGCGGGTTGAGATGGAATCAAAGCAATTGATCGACAGCTTAACTGCCGTCATTGAGCCGTTATTAAAGGAAAGAGCGCTTGCTTATTGGAATGCAACAGGCACAGGAGAGGACAAATATTACGAACGCTATGCCGAAGTTGATATGGAATTGACAAAAATTTATTCCAACAATTCAGATTTTAAAAAACTCGAAGCGTTTAAAAATGCCAATATAAAAGATCCGGTTTTAGCGCGTACGGTTGAAGTGTTGTACCTCGGATTTTTAGCCAATCAAACCGACCCGGAATTACTGAATGAAATCACAAAGATTTCGACGGAAGTTGAACAAAAATTTAATACTTTTCGGGGAAAGATCGACGGCAAAAACGTTACCGGGAATGATATTAAGAAAATTTTGTCCGAAAGCACTGATGTGAGCTTGAGGAAAAAAGCCTGGGAAGCATCCAAGCAGGTTGCGACTGTTGTCGAGGATGACTTTCTTAAACTCGTTAAACTTCGCAATGAATCCGCCCGGTCAATGGGTTTTGATAATTATTATCAAATGAGTTTAATAATCAGTGAACAGGATCCTGCTGAAATCCAACGTATTTTTGATGAACTCGATAAAGATACCAAATCGCCCTTTATGGAAGCCAAACGAGAAATTGACCAGGTTTTGGCAAAGCGATTTGGAATTGAGGTGGATGATTTGAGACCCTGGCACTATTCCGATCCATTTTTTCAGGAAGCGCCCGTTATTACAGAAATTAACCTTGACAGATATTATCAGGATAAAGATGTCGTTGAATTAGCCCGGCGCTTTTACAACAGTATTGATATAAATGTTGATCAAATACTTGCCAATAGTGATCTTTATGAGCGTGAAGGCAAGTACCCGCATGCATATTGTACCGATATTGACAGAAAAGGTGATGTTCGCGTCATGATGAATGTTCACCCTACAGAGTCATGGATGTCAACTTCCCTGCATGAGCTGGGACATGCTATATACGATCTCAAACATGACCTAGAATTACCATTTTTTTTAAGAGAGCCTGCGCATGCCTTTACGACTGAGGCAGTTGCAATCTTTTTTGAACGTCTCTCGAAAAATCCCAACTGGATGCAGGAAGCCCTGGGACTTACCGATGAGCAGAAACAGGAAATCATCGATATAACCGCCAAGACTTTACGGCTGGAAAAACTGGTTTTTGCCCGTTGGTCATTAGTCATGCTGAATTTTGAAAAAGAATTATACGCAAACCCCGACCAGGATCTGAACAAATTATGGTGGGATATTGTTGAAAAATACCAGATGATTAAGCGTCCTGAAAATCGTAATATGCCTGATTATGCCGCAAAAATCCATGTTTGCCTGTATCCGGTTTATTATCACAATTATCAACTGGGCGGACTACTTGTAGCCCAATTTTTAAACGCAATTGCTGTAAATCAGGGGCTTGACAATGTATCGGAAATCCGCTTTATGAACAATCCGGAAATCGGTAAATATTTTATTGAGAATGTATTTAAAGCAGGGAAGCGTTATCGTTGGGATGAAATGATTATCCGTGCGACGGGCGAAAAATTGACCTCAAAATATTTTGTCGAGCAGCTATAGTAATTTTGTAAAAAGTGGTCACCTACTCGCCCTTCTAGGAGTTCCCCCGGAAGTGCCTTGGTGGCTATGAATAATTCAGGCATAAACGGTTTTTTTGATATTTTTATTGAAATTATTCAAAAAAGGGTTCATATTCCATCTGTGGTCTGACAATTTTAAATTCAAACCGGTATTGACGATTGTGAAACCCGAAAAAAGCGCTAAGATAGAGATTTTGCTTCACTTGATTATAGCCAAAATATTTTATGAAATAAAAAAGGAATCCGTTATGGGGCTAATCCAATGAAATTAACACCAGACGACACTGTCCTAATCCTTATAGATGTCCAGACACGCCTGTTTCCGGTTATGAGCGAAAAAACGGAATTATTGGAAAATCTGCTTAAAATTGTAAAGGGTTTTGACATCTTGCAGATTCCGGTTATTGCGACTCAACAATATACAAAAGCGCTCGGTCCGACGCTTCCGGAGTTAGCCGGGAATATTCACAACTTTCAGCCCATTGAAAAACGGGCTTTTTCCTGTTGTGGCGAAGGTTCTTTCTTAGATGAGTTAAAACGAATTAAAAGAAAACAAGTTATTGTATGCGGGATTGAAGCCCATGTTTGTGTATATCAGACCTGTTGCGATTTACTGGAGCGCGGGTACGAAGTGATTTTACTTGCCGATACGGTATCCAGCCGAAAGCAGGTTGATAAAGACTTGGCGTTACGGGCTTTAGAGAAACAAAATGTGCAGCTCTCGGGTGTGGAGATGGCGTTGTTTGAACTGTTGAAAACTTCCAAGCATCCAAAGTTTAAAGAAATTTCATCAATAATTAAATAATAAGGGGTTCCCATGAATTTAGACAAGATTCAAAAGACAATTGCCGAACAAGGCTATGACGGTTGGCTGTTTTATGACTTTCATCATCGCGATGCCATGGCTTACCGCATTTTGGGGCTTGATATGAGCAAGCTGACTTCCCGGCGCTGGTTCTATTATATCCCGGTCGCCGGCGATCCCGTGCGTATCGTTTCAGCCGTTGAAGCGACTAAGTTGGACAATTTACCCGGGGAAAAAACAGTGTATCGTTCGTGGGAAGAACTACACCAAAGCCTCCGGGAAACACTCCAATCCGCTAAGCAGGTGGCGATGCAATATTCACCCATGAATAATATTCCCTATGTCTCGGTTGTCGACGGCGGTACAATTGAATTGATTCGATCTTTTGACGTCGAAATCGTATCTTCGGCAAATATGGTGCAGATTTTTGAGGCGATAATTGACAGAAAAGGGTATGAAGCCCACCTTGAAGCCGGAGAGATTGTTCAGAAAATAAAAGATGAAGCCTTTGACCTGATCCAGCATAAAATCAAAAACGATGAAGCGGTCACCGAGTATGAAGTCCGGCAATATATCACAAAGCGATTCGAGGAAGAGGATTTGACCGACGATGGCGATCATGCGATTGTGGGTGTGAACGAGCATCCTGCGGATCCGCATTTTGAGCCGACCCCGGAGAACACCCATATTATTAAGAAGGGCGATACGCTTCTGATTGATTTATGGGCCCGGAAAAATGACGATACCGGTATCTATTACGACATTACCTGGTGCGGTTATATCGGCGAAAACCCGCCGGTCAAATATATTGAAATCTTCAATACCGTTCGGGATGCCCGCAACGCCGCCCGGGATTTTATCAGAGAAAAATTCCAAAAAGGAGAGCGTTGTTTCGGATACGAAGTGGATGACATTTGCCGTAAGGTGGTGGAAGACGCCGGCTATGGCGATTATTATGTGCACCGCACGGGGCATTCTATCGGTCATGAAGTTCACGGCAACGGCGTCAATATCGACAACCTGGAAACAAAAGACGAGCGCGAGATCGTTCCGGGTATCTGCTTTTCAATTGAACCGGGAATTTACCTGCCGGGCGAGATGGCTGTTCGGTCGGAGATTAATGTCTTTATCACTGAAGATCGTGAAGTAGTGGTTGCCGGCGCCGAACAGGAAGAATTAATCCTGATATAGAACCATAGTAATATAAGGATGTTAATATTGAGAAAATTTCAGATACTCTTGTCTATGTTTTTGATTTTAATGTCAGGAATTAGTCTGCAAAATATATCCTGTAGTAGTCGGCAGGCATATATACCTCCGGCGGATGTTGAAATAAGGACAGGGCATTTTATTCTATTCTTCAATGAGATAGCCGCAGCCGACACTTTGGATAAGCAGCAGGTTTCTTTATTAATCAATATTTTTCAAGAGGGCAAGAGTATTATTAAAGCTGAGATTGAAGCCGGAAAATATGTATTTTACCCAATTGAAGAAGGAGTATATTCCGTTAATCTCAAAATTGATTTCAGGGGTCAATCAATAACGCGCAAGCGAACATTTACGTCTAAGGTAGGGACTATAGATGGTCTGAGCGTTGAATTCCGGCCCGCCGAAACCGCTGATTTAAAGAGGGCTGTTCAACTGGAGCGGGCGTTTTTTACAGGTAAAACAGTCAGTTACATTTTGGACTCTATACGTGCAGAAAAACCGGTGAAGTTCGAAGAATTGCTAAGAATGGAAAACCGTGAGCCGGAATAAAGTTGTTTATTTGCAACCATTTTCCTGTTGGGCGGTAATGTCAGTTTTATTTGAATATCTCAAAATTGTTAAGCAGAATCAGACCGGATATTTTAAGTTCAATCGGGTTCTCAGATCTGACTGATATTATTTGCAGCGGATGTAAAAGCGATAGGGCGATCTCCCGATGCTTTTATCACAACTCCTAATCGTATCGTCAGGTCTGAGGAACTGACGCAACAATAATAAGTTTTTGTCATGTTTCCGCCGAACAAACCCAAATCTTTATAAGATACAACCATTTTAAATATACATCGGATGTTCCATATAGATTCAGCGCTAAAAACGGTCTAAATACACAATAAACAATAATTTATGATATCAACGGCCGGGAAATAGTCAAACTTGTGGATGGAAATCTTCACGAAGGATTTCGACATGCCATCTGGGATAGGAAAGATAAATCCGGCAACCAGGTATCCAGCGGGGTTTATCTGTATTCCATCAGAACATCCTCGGGTTTTAATGCCACCAAGAAAATGGTCTTGGTTCGATGAATTTAAGTAAATAACCGTGGTTAAATAGTAGTTAGTGGGCTGGTTATTATTCATAATCACCCCACATTTTTCTAGACATAATATTGATGATATTCAGGAATTAATGACCAGTCTGAAAAAACAGAAAACATGATCCTGTTGTTGAGATTGGGTATTTTTCCAGTTAGAGCGATTAAACGGGATGCTCAACGGTATCTGTTTTTTATACAAGATGTAAAGTAATACAGAAATTACGCCGGGAACATTGTCTGCCGGATAAAATTGTGAAGAAGCGCCTTTAAAATCGGGCGGGAACCGGTCAATCATTAGATAAATTGTGGCATCAAGTTTCGTTTGATGTAGCGAGCGCGGTGATAACTTCTTCAATAATCCGAATAGTATCGGTCAATTTTGCCGATTGCATCAGCTGATTGCGGAGCTCCGAAGCATTGGAAAACTCCCGGATATACCAGCGGTAAAACTTTTTCATGATTCGGTTAGTGTGTTCATCATCATAAAACTTTCTTTCCATCTGAATATGTCTCAGGCACATCTGCAAATGATCGGATATTGAGGGAGTGGCATAGGAGGGAACGCCCTTTAACAAATCCTTTGATTGGCTGAATATCCAGGGGTTACCGATAGCGCCCCGCCCGATCATCACGGCATCACAGCCGGTAACGTCAAACATGCGGGTGACATCTTCCGGTGTTTTGATATCGCCGTTGCCGATAACGGGAATTTTCAGGAATTGTTTAACTTCGGCAATAATATTCCAGTTAGCCTTATTGCGGTAACCATCGGATGCGGTGCGAGGGTGGATTGTCAAAGCTTCGATGCCCGCATTTTCAAGCCTTTTAGCGACTTCAAGCGCGACAATGGATTGATGATTCCAGCCGGCGCGTATTTTAGCAGACACCGGTGTTTTTACGGCTTTTACAACACTTGCCGCAATTGACTCTAATAAATCAAGGTCTTTTAAGAGGGCGGCACCGGCATTTTTCTTAATTACTTTGCGGACGGAACAACCAAAATTCAGATCGATTATATCCGGCTGATAATTTTCTTCGATATATTGCGCGGCTGTAGCCATGGAAGCGTGATTATGCCCGAAAATCTGGATGCCGATCGGTTTTTCGAGAGGTTTAAATGTGAGATATTCATAAGTTTTTTCCGATCCCCGAATAATTCCTTCCGAGCTGACGAACTCCGTATAAACGATGTCGGCGCCGGATTCTTTACATAATTGCCGAAAGGGCAAATCGGTATACCCCGCCATAGGGGCGAGTAAAAGCGGATTTACTATTTGTAGTTTGCCAATATTCATATTTGAAATATAACTAAGATTTATTGGAACGACCAGAGATTGATGTTTTCCGCGATTAGTTTTTGATTTATCTTTGCCGGTTAAGAAATATTAAGGCTACTCTTAAAGAAAAATATTTTATATCTTATCACGATAACAAATATATGTTATTTTGATAAGTAGAATCATGATGGAGATTGAATGTTAGATATAAAGCAGATTCGACGGGAGCCTGAGCGTTTCAGAAAAGGGCTTGAAGCTAAAAATGGTGGAGAAAAACTCAATGATCTTTTAGAACTGGATCAGCAGCGACGGAATATTGTAACTCGTAGTGATGAGTTGAAGGCGCTGCGAAACCGGGTCTCCGGTGAAATAGCCCAATTAAAAAAGACTAAGCAATCTGCTGAGGATAAAATTCAGGAAATGAAGGAGGTTGGTGCCGGGATCAAATCACTGGATGAAGAAATCCGGCAAATCGAAGAGCGGCTCAATGAAATTCTTATTACACTTCCCAACATTCCCCATGAATCGGTGAAAATCGGACAAACGGCGGAAGAAAATGTTTTAGTCAAAGAGTGGGGGCAACAGCCGCAGTACGACTATGATTTAAAAGATCATTTGGATTTGGCGAACGATCTGGGGATTCTGGACTTTCGTCGTAGTTCAAAAATTTCAGGCAGTGGATTTCCGCTCTATGTAGGTGACGGCGCCCGGCTGGAACGCGCTTTTATTAATTTTATGCTGGATTTTCATATTGAGCGTCATGGCTATAAAGAGATATTTCCGCCCTATCTGGTAAGCCGGGATTCCGCATTTGGAACAGGGCAACTTCCGAAACTTGAAGATGACATGTATCTGGATAAAACCGATGACCTGTTCTTAGTGCCGACGGCGGAAATACCGGTGACTAATATACACCGTGATGAAATTCTGCCGGAAAATCAATTACCGATTAAATATGTCGCATATTCCGCCTGTTTTCGCCGGGAAGCCGGATCCTATGGGAAAGACACGCGGGGATTGTCCCGAGTTCATCAGTTTAATAAAGTGGAGATGGTGCGGTTTACGACGCCGGAAGTTTCATATCTTGCCCATGAGGAATTACTAAACGACGCCGAAGAGATATTGCAGGCTTTAAATCTTCATTACAGGGTCGTTTCATTGTGTTCGGGAGATCTCAGTTTTGCCGCGGCAAAGTGCTACGATATTGAGATCTGGGCGCCGGGCTCACAGAAATATTTTGAAGTATCGAGTGTAAGTAATTTTGAAGATTTTCAGGCTCGCCGCACAAATATTCGCTACAGACGCGCTGCCGATGGTAAAGTATCTTATCTGCATACACTAAACGGCTCGGGTGTTGCAACTCCACGCCTGATGATTGCATTTCTGGAAACTTATCAGACCGATGAAGGTACGATTGTCATTCCCGAAATTTTGCAGCCCTATACACGATTTAAAATGATCAAGACTCAATCAAAATGACCGAAGAGCAAAAACGCGCTGAAATTTGCGCTGTCGGTTTAAAACTTTACCGGCAAGGCTTCGTTGCGGCTAATGATGGCAATATCAGTTGCCGGTTGAGCTCCGGCTCCTTTTTAATCACACCGACGAATGTTTCCAAGGGCGACCTTAAGCCTGAAGATCTGATAGTTATTTCCGAGGGCGGGTTCAGCGGTAAAATAAAGCCATCGTCTGAATACAAGATGCATCTTGAAATATATCAAAAACGGAGTGACACTAATGCGATTATTCATGTTCATTCGCCCTATGCTACAGCCTTTGCGTTGGTAGGTAAAGGGATGGATGAACCAATTTTGCCGGAAGTCGTGGTGACTCTTGGAAAAATACCCTTGGTGCCATACGAGACGCCTTCGACACAGAAGTTTGCGGAAACGGTGGCAGAGATTGCTATTCATTATGACGCCATGTTATTAGAAAAACACGGTGTTGTTACTCTCGGTAAGAATCTTCGAGACGCTTATTATAAATTAGAGCGAACCGAACACGTTTTTAAGATTTTGCAGATTGCCCGGCATATCGGTGATATCAAGCCGTTATCCCGGGCTGAAGTTGAAGAGTTAATAAATGTTTATGCAATCCCCGACAGGATAAAAAATCAAATTAATTAAAATCTGTGGCGAAAAACCATGATTCGTAGCCTGATTACTGTTTTTATTATCCTTTTAATGACCGCACTAATAAGTGCTATAAATCTGTTTTGGCCGCCTATGCACAGTTGGTTTATGATCATTTGGGCTCAGATTGTGTTGAAACTGGCGGGTGTTAAACTTGTGGTGCAAGGTAAAGATAATTTACCGCTGAAAGGGCCCGGTGTTGTCGTAATAAACCACGAAAGTGCTCTGGATATTCCAATGGCAGTTGCCGGTTTGAAAATTCCGGTTCGGTTTATGGCAAAACGGGCGCTCTTTAAGGTGCCCATCTTTGGATGGTGTCTATATCTGTGTAACCATATACCGATTGACCGTAGTAATCCTAAAAAGGCAATAGCAGCGATTAACAAGACTTCGGCAAAGATATTTAAAAAGGGTTGTTTTGTTATTGTCAGTCCGGAAGGTACCAGAAGTTATGATGGTAAAATCGGTCCATTTAAGAAAGGCGCTTTTCGATTGGCAGATAAAGAAGATATTCCCATTATTCCGGTGACCCTGATGGGCTCTAGATATTGCGTTCCGAATAAAACCCTTCGGATAGTTCCGGGTGAAGTGATAATTGATATTGAGGAACCGGTATATATTCACCAATACGCTGATATCAATGCCTGTATTTTGGATGTACGCAGCAAGATGATTAAGCGTAAAACTTTATACGAACGAAACAGACAAGAGCAGGTATGATTAATTGCCAAATAAACAGGATTGCAGACCGGCAGCTGGTTTATCAACCCCTGGAGAAAAAGTTGTATCATGCCTGGCTTTTTCAGAAATATTTACTCAGTAATCTTCAAACAACCGACGGAAAAAAGGTTAGCATTATCAGAACCGGTCGAAGAAACGAGTTGGAAGGGCCTGATTTCAGCGAGGCGCAAATCCTGCTGGATGACAATATTTTAACAGGCGACGTGGAAATTCATATTAATAATGCGGACTGGTATCATCACGGACATCATAAAGATCCGATTTATAATAACGTCATTCTGCATGTAATATTAAATGAACCGGGTGATAAGGAGATTATTACCCAGGATAAACGTGTTGTACCCACGTTAATCTTAAAGCCCTTATCTTTTAACGAGAATCCGGCTTTTCCCCCCTGTGAACAGTGGAATGGGGTCGAGTTCCGGGGATTTGAGGAGGTCCTTAATCAATATGCCGAAATCCGGTTCCGACGCAAAGCTTTGGCAATTCGGGCTGCTTTAATGACGAGCGAACCGTCAGCCTATTTTTACAAAATGGTTCTGGATGTTCTGGGATATAGTCAAAACCGGGAATCCTTTCGACAATTAGCCGATAAATTGCCATTACCGTTACTATATGAAGTTCTTGAATCAGTCGCTGAACCTGACCGAATCATTACTTTAGAGAGTCTGTTTTTTGGCGTTGCCGGTTTTTTGGATTTGCCTTATTCAAAATTCCTGGCATCTTACACAGAATATTTTCAGGGACTTAAATCCCGCTGGGAAAAGATGCAAAATCGTTTTGGGTTTAGCCCAGCGTCATTTCGCTGGCATTTTGCCGGCAGCAGACCGGCTAATTATCCGACCCGGCGAATTGCTGCCCTGGTTCAGATCATATTATCTTTTTATCCTCATGATCCGGCTCAGGTCTGGATTAATCAATTGAGTCCGAATCAGTCGTTTGACGAAGTAATAAACCGGGTAAGTAACTATTTCCAGCAACCTGCGGGACTCTGGAGAAATCACCCGCTGTTTATAAAACAGCCCGGTAAAGTGCTTATCGGTTCTAAACGATTAATGGATCTCATCGTTAATCTTTTGTTACCGTTTACATGGGCAATCGGTTCATTACAAAAGGACCAGGCTCTTATGAAAAAGGCTATCGAGTATTATCGCTTTGTTCCAAAGGGTGAAATGCCGTCGTATGTGAAAAAGTGGATTGAGCGATTGAATGTACCTCAGGCTGCCGTTAAAAATAATTTTCTTATTCAGGGTGCAATTGAACTAAATCACAGATTTTGTGAGCTTAATCTTTGTAAGTTGTGCCCGTTGGAGGTCTATGCGAATCGATAGAAAAATTATAACGAGAGATCGGGCAGAGACAATCATCGGAGAGTTGAAGTCCCAAAATAAAAGGGTTGTTTTTACAAACGGGTGTTTTGATCTTTTGCATGTCGGTCATCTGGAATTACTGGAACAATGCAGGTCTTTCGGCGACATCTTAGTGGTGGGCATAAACACAGATCGTTCTCTTAAGATAATCAAAGGACCTGATCGACCCATATTGCCCCAGGAAGATAGAGCCCGATTGGTTGCATCACTCGAGATGGTCGATTATGTGGTGCTTTTTGATGAAGAAACTCCCTTTGAAATACTCAGTCAAATTAAGCCAAATATCCTTGTTAAAGGAGGTGATTATAAGTTCGATGAAATCGTTGGTCGGGATATTGTGGACGAGGTTAAAATTATTCCATTTGTTAAAGGCAAATCGTCTACAAGTATAATCGATAAAATTCTTGGGCGCCAGCAACAAACACCTTGATTATATGCCGTTATTGAGATAATTTCCCGGTTGTAATTAGAATTAACTCTTTAATTAAATATGGAAAATATGAAATATACATCTTTATTAGCTTTAGTTAGTTGTTTTGTTTTAAGCAATAATGTTTATGCAATTAACGAAGACTCGACGGCGTTATCTGTTCTCAATACCTCTGGTGAGGAAATTGAGAATAGTCGTCCGGAGCTCTTTGATCTCATGTTTGCCGAAGCCAAGACTTTTTACGTTGACGCCCTGATTGCCGCTCATTTTAATGATACGGCTGAGGTGAAATACTGTTTTGACCGTAGTTTTGAAATTATGGCCGGAATCAGTGATCTGGATACCTTGTCAATCTTTCAGAAGGATGAATTTAATCGTTTTTATGAAAAAATAACTTTTGATTTTCAGAAGGATTTCTCTTATCTGAATGGGGATTCCGGTACTTATGGCGTAGCATTTATCAAAGAAGAATTAAGCGAATCAATTCTTGATACCGTTTCGTTGGGCTCTGATACTCTGTTGATTGTTGATGACCGACCGGGGCATCTTCCATTGATAAGTTCAAAAAAAATCGATAAAATAATTGAATATTTTTCAAATAGAGAAAAAAAACGCTTTCAGGAATGGTTAAATAATTCCGGTTTGTATAAAGAACATATGCTACCGATATTAAAAGAATATGGAGTTCCCGAAGAGTTATTCTATTTGGCATTGATAGAAAGCGGCTATAATCCTCTTGCTTACTCTTATGCCCATGCCGCCGGTCCCTGGCAATTTATTTCATCAACCGGCGCAATGTACGGTTTAAAACGAAACTGGTGGATTGACGAGCGTCGTGATCCGATCAAATCAACCCATGCGGCGGCGAAATATCTGAAAAAACTTTACGATGAATTCGATGACTGGTTTCTGGCTCTGGCTGCCTATAATTGCGGAGAAGCAAGAGTCTGGCGCGCTATCCGAAGAGAGGGAACACGTGATTACTGGAAGCTACGCTCTCTGCCGAAACAGACCCGCAACTATATACCTACCTTGATGGCCGGTATTACTATTGCGCTTGACCCTGAAAAATATGGTTTCGAAAATAAGCCGGCGAATACCTGGAAATGGGATGAAGTAATTGTCGATCGCAGCTATGAATTTGAAGATATTGCCAGACTTAGCGGCGTTTCTTCGACTGTTCTTAAACAGTATAATCCCGAATTACGACGATGGATAACTCCGCCGGGAGTTGACGAATATATTTTGCGGGTGCCGGTCGGAAAAGGAGATGGTTTATCGAAAAAATTAAGTAGTATTCCGGCTGCCGATAAAAAACCACAATGGACAACTCATACTGTTCGAAGAGGACAGACTTTATCGTATATTGCCAGAAAATATGGGGCCAGTATTTCAGCGCTGATTGCAGTCAATAATATCCGGAATAAGAATCAACTTAGAGTTGGGCAGGTGTTGAAAATTCCCACAAGCCGGTACTATGCGAGTCCAACAATTACAACCGATAAAGATATAGTAACACATAAAGTGAAAAAAGGCGAAACACTTAGCGAAATCGCCGAGTCCTATGGAACAAGCATTAGCAAAATTCGCTCAATAAATAATCTATATGGGAAAAGATTTATCTATCCTGGTCAAAAATTGAAAATTTCTACTCAAAAATACCAATCAGACAAATATTCGGCAACCCCATCCGGTAAGACTAAAGTAATTCATGTTGTGAAAAAGGGCGAAACACTTAGTGAGATTGCCGATGCCTATCGTGTCGGTCTTAGTAAAGTTCGAGCCTGGAATAATCTGTACGGCAGAAGATTCATCTATCCTGGTCAGAAGCTGGTTATCTATAAATCAATGGGAAGTTAATTAAGATTACGAAAATCCGACCGACTAATCACTGTTATTATTTTTGTTTTCCTTGCGATTATTTTACTAACACTCTTTTCAAATATTCACCGGTCGGAACAATCTAAAGCACGCCGGTCTGGTGGAAATATCGCTGTTATCGATATAAAAGGTGTAATTATGTCAGCTGAAGAGATCGCCGGACAATTGACTAAATACCGCCAAATATCCGGTATCAAAGGTATGATCATCCGGATCGATTCGCCGGGCGGAGGTGCTGCGGCATTTCAGGAAATTTACCGGGAGATCAGGCGTATTCGCGAATCCGGAATTCCCGTTGTTGCCTCAATTGCTTCGGTTGGCGCTTCAGGAGGTTATTATGCCGCCCCGGGGGCGAATAAAATTATGGCGAATCCGGGTAGTATCGTCGGCAGTATCGGTGTTATTGTCGATTTTCCGGTGGCTGTTGATTTGTTGGATAAGATCGGGATTGATGTGAAAACCGTCAAAAGTGGGCGCTACAAAGATACCGGTTCTCCTTACAGGCAGGTTACTCCTGAAGATGAGAAACAATTGGAAAATGTTGTGCTGGATATGTATGATCAATTTGTGAGTGATGTAGCCCGAGAGAGAGGAATTCACAAAAAGGAATTGTTAAATATTACTGACGGACGTATATTTACAGGTTCGCAGGCTAAGGAGCTAGGCCTGGTTGATACGTTAGGTACTTTTGAAGACGCAGTGCTGTTGATAGCGGAAATGGCGGGAATTCAGGAACGACCGAAGTTAGTGTTTTCGCAAAGGCGAAAAATGACGTTATTTGATATGCTATTTATGGATATTGAAGAAGTTATTTCTATTTTAGCACCCATTCTTGCCCTGACCTATCAATGGAGATAAGGAGGTGACACCGTGACAAAGGCTGATATTGTTGATGTCGTATCCAATGCTACGGGTTTGACAAAAGTTGACACGGAAGCGGTCATAAACGGTTTTATAGCAACGGTCATAGATTCGTTGCAGCGGGGGAAACGGATAGAACTTCGTGGTTTTGGAAGTTTCAGTTTAAAACTGAGAAAACCGAAAAAAGCGCGGAATCCCGGTACGGGAGCCGAAATCCAATTGCCTGAAAGAATTGTACCGGTTTTTAAACCATCGAAGATATTAAAAGAGAGTATTAATCTCGAATATAACGTCAATAAATCACAATAAGGTACGACAAAGGAGAATCTTAACATGCCCTGTGGGAAAAAAAGAAAAAAGAGAAAAATCGCAACACACAAACGCAAAAAACGTCTCAGAAGAGATCGTCACAAAAAGAAAATCAGATAATTAATCTATACAGATTTTGGGGAGTGGTGAGGGCGGCATTGCCGTCACCACTCTTTTTCTATGGAAGAAAAAATTTACAGTGTTTCTGAAATCTCCCGTGAAATAAAGCGGGTTATTGAACAATTTATCCCACCGGTTTGGGTCGAGGGTGAAATTTCCAATTATTCTGCCAGCCGGGCGGGACATGTCTATTTTTCGTTGAAAGACGATACGGCTCTGATCAATTGTGTTATTTGGCGCAGTATCGCCGGAAGAATTCCTTTCCACCTGACAAACGGCATGAATGTCACCGTTCGCGGTGATGTGATAACCTATGCTGCTCAATCTCAATATCAGATCAATGTCAAGGAGGTTCGGGTGGCTGGTCTGGGGAGCCTCTATTTAGCCTTTGAAGCATTAAAAAACAAATTGAGCAATGAAGGATTATTTGCCCCGGAATTAAAGAAACCGATTCCGGCTTATCCTAAACGAGTTGGAGTAGTTACCAGTTATACGGGCGCTGCAATCCGGGATATTTTACAGGTCAGCCAACGCCGTAATCCTGCTGTTGAGATGGTTGTCTTTCCCGCTCAGGTCCAGGGGAACAAAGCTGCCGATACGATTATTGAAGGTATCGAAACGTTTAACCGGCTAAAAAATGTGGATTTTATTATTATTGGACGGGGCGGAGGCTCTATTGAAGATTTATGGGCATTCAATGAAGAAAAGTTAGTCCGGGCTATCGCAGCCTCTGATTTACCGGTCGTAAGCGCAGTTGGTCATGAAGTGGATTTTACACTGGCGGATTTTGTGGCGGATTTTAGAGCGCCGACGCCTTCCGCGGCGGCTGAAATGACAATTCCGGAAAATACAATGATCCTTAATACGGTATCAACTCTTGTTGGCAGAATTTATCAGCAAATCCTTAGATTCCAGGCTCAAAAGCGGCAGCAATTTGAGCATCTTCAGACAAGAATCAATCTTAATAATCCCGTAGAACTTATCCGTCAGAAATATCAACGTCTCGATGAACTGGATAATCGCCTGATTTATGCTGTTGGGCAGCAGGTTCAGCGAGAGAAATTCCGGTTGGATACTTATCGAGGTACCCTGAAAGCATTAAACCCGAAAGACGTGTTGAACCGGGGTTATGCGATAGTGTATTCCCTGCCTGAGGGGGGAATCGTACAATCGGTTAAAAAAGTGGACAAAGGACATCGCATTGAGGTCGAAGTATCCGACGGACGGTTTGATGCCGTTGTTGAAAAAAAATAAAAAAAATAACGGAGTTTACAATGCCGAAAAAGAATTTTTCATTGGAAAAGTCTTTCAAAAGGTTGGAAGAAATCCTGACCAATCTCGAATCCGGAGAAGTTGAACTTGAGAATTCCATCGGACTGTTCGAAGAGGCCATGAAGTTATCCGGAGAGTGCCAGAAACAGCTTGAGGTTCTTGAGAAAAGGGTAAAAATTCTTGTGACAAAGGATGGTGATGAATATATTGAAGAGGATCTGCAAGAACAGAAAATATCATGATAATAGGACTTCATCTGCATCCTGAATATAAGACTCTTTGCGCAGTTTTGCAGAAAATTGTTGAATTTCTGATTAGTAAAAATCAGCATGTTATCATGCCGGAATCAACCAACGGTTATTCGGGGAAATTCTCAAAATCAATTGAATTTTTGCCTTCTGAAGAAATACCGGAAAAGATTGACGCCATGTTCAGTATCGGAGGCGACGGTACATTTTTAGGCGCATCCCGACTGATGGCAGAGACCGGGAAACCGGTTCTGGGCATTCACCTTGGCGGATTGGGATTTCTGGCAGATGTTTCAATGGAAAATTACCGGGAACGGCTGGCGGCATTTCTTGAAGGTGATTATAGTATCGAAAAAAGAAGTGTCCTCAGTGCCGTGATAACCTACCCTGATCATGCTGAAACATACTTTGCATTCAATGATTTTGTCATCGATAAGGGGCTTGTTTTAACGATGATTAAGATTCGCACCTATGTTGATGACGATTATCTCAATACATACCGTTCCGACGGATTAATCGTGTCGACACCGACCGGCTCGACGGCGTATTCACTTTCGGCGGGCGGACCTATTATTTCACCGCATTTAAAAGTAATTGTCATTGCGCCGATCTGCCCGCACAGCCTGTCCGCAAGACCTGTTGTAATTGCCGATGACCAGACCGTCAGAATCGATTGCACGGAGTATAAAAGAGATGAGTCTATGATGGCGGACGGACAGAAACGGATTCTCCTAAAAGATGCCGAAAAAGTAGAAATTCACAAAGCTGATTTTATGTTGAGAATTATCCGGTTTAAAGGGGACTCCTTTTTTCACACATTGCGGACGAAAATGAACTGGGGATTGGATGCGCGCGGGAATTAATTCCCTTCATTGCGATTTGAACGATAAAAAGTCTTTAGAAATTTAACCGGCGATGTCAGCGTAATTATCTTACAAGAGGAAAAAATGCCGAAAGAAAGTATTAAGAAAATGAATATTGCCTTAGTAGCCCATGATCATAAAAAAAACGATTTAATTGAATGGGTAAAGTTTAATAAGGGAACGCTTCAACCCCATGAATTGTATGCCACAGGTACAACCGGCAAGCTGTTGGCAAAGGAATTAAAAATACCCGTAAATGCTATGCAGAGTGGTCCGCTGGGTGGCGATCTGCAAATCGGCGCCATGATCTCGGAAGGGAAAATTGATATATTGATATTTTTCTGGGATCCGCTGGAAGCACAACCGCACGACCCCGATATAAAAGCGCTTTTACGAATCGCCGCCGTCTGGAATATTCCGGTCGCCTGTAACCGCGCCTCGGCGGATTATATTATTTCATCGTCTTTGATGAAGGAAAAATATGAGCGGGTATTACCGAATTATGATGATTACCGGGAGCGGGTAGTAAACAGGGGATAGGCAGGATAACAACGCCTTGTTTTATAAATTTGAGAATAAAAATAAATCACTTACGTGGCACCCAATAGCCGATAGAATCTTCCAAACAAACAGGATGAAAAAATCATCGACAGAGGCGGTTTAGCAAACTTAGCAAAAAACAATATTCTCTTTGTAGGAATTAGGGAAAACAGGATTTGCCTTGCATAAGGATAAATTGAAAAGTAAATTTATATGCTTTATTGTATTTATTGAAACGGGTTATGTTAGAACAGCTACAGGAGAGTCTGGGAAAAATCGTTAGGAACCTCAGAAGTGAGGGGAAAATCACGGAGAGCAATATCAGTGAAACTTTGCGCTCCGTGCGCCGTTCGCTCCTTGAAGCTGATGTTAATTATAAAGTTGTTAAAGAATTTATTAACAATGTTCGGGAAAAAGCGATCGGTGTTACGGTAACAAGGAGCCTTAACCCCGGACAGCAGGTCATCAAGATATTCCATGATGAGTTAACCAAACTCCTTGGCGCAAAGCAATATCATCTCAAGACGGCATCTATGCCACCCACTGTAATTCTTTTGGCAGGCTTGCAGGGATGTGGAAAAACAACCTTTGCGGCAAAATTAGCGTACTTACTTAAAAAGCAAAACCACAAACCGCTTTTGGTTCCGGTTGATATTTATCGACCGGCGGCTGTTCAGCAACTACAGGTTTTGGGGGAACAAATTGATGTGCCGGTATTTTCGGAAAAATCAAAAGTGGTAAAGCGGGCGGTTGAAGCTGTTAATTATGCCCGGAAGCAACATCTGGATACAATTATTATTGATACCGCCGGCAGGTTACATGTCGATGATCAGATGATGAAAGAATTAGAGGCGTTGAAAAAAGCGCTGAAACCGCAGAATATTTTGTTTGTAGCTGATGGTATGACCGGACAGGATGCGGTAAATACAGCTTCGGCTTTTGATGAGAGGCTGGGATTTGATGCAATTATCCTGACCAAGATGGACAGTGATACACGCGGTGGAGCCGCTCTGTCGATTGTAAATATAACCGGTAAACCGATCATGTATATTGGTACCGGTGAAAAAACGGAAAATATCGAGCCCTTTTATCCGGACAGGATCGCCAACCGGATTCTTGGGATGGGTGATGTAGTTTCATTAGTGGAAAAAGTTCAGGCTGCCGTTGATGCCGACCAGGCTGCCTTACTTGAAAAAAAGCTACGCAAACAGCAATTCACTCTCGAAGATTATTTAGCTCAGTTGAAACAAATTAAAAAAATGGGTCCTATTGAAAATGTATTGGAAATGATTCCGGGATTTTCAAGGATGAAGATGAAAAACATTAAGGTGGACGATAAAGAATTCACACGTGCTGAAGTAATTATTCAGTCGATGACGAGGGAGGAACGCCGAAATCCTTCCTTAATAAATGGGAGCCGTCGTAAACGGATTGCAAAGGGTAGTGGTACCCAATCCAGCGATGTGAATCGGCTTCTCAATCAGTATTGGCAATTAGTTAAAATGAGTAAGCAGATGAGGAAGCTGAAATTACCTGGAAATCTCTCTGCTTTTCGTATGTGATTTTAAAACAAAGGAGGAATCGTTGGCAGTAAGAATTAGATTACTTCGGATGGGAAGAAAGAAGAAACCCTTTTACCGAATAGTTGTAATGGATTCCCGCACTCGTCGGGATGGCCGATATCTTGATAAGATTGGACATTATAATCCTATTGCAAAACCTGCTGAAATAGTAATTGATAAAGATAAGGTTTTAAGCTGGCTTGAAAAAGGTGCAGTGCCTTCTCAAACAGTGTTTAACCTTCTTCAAAAAGAAGGTATTGCACTGGAGTGGCATCTGATCAGGAATAAGGTTGGTGAACAGGTTCGTAATGTTGAATTACAGAAATGGGTGCTTGCTAAAAAGGAACGTGATTCCAAGAAGGGTGAAAAGATCAGCGAAAAAGTTGAAGCAAAGGTAGAAGATATCGAAGAGGTCCCTAAAGAAGAACCCGTCGAAGACAAAGTTAAAACGATATCCGAAGAGCCTGTTGTTGAAACAAGCGATCAAACGGTTGCAGGTGCGCCTGAAGAAGAAAAACCCGAGCAGACCGAAGCGCCGAAAGATGAAGATAAAAAAGACAAAGCACAAAACTAAGCTTTTAAAACCTGCTTTTTAAAATATAGTACCCTCTTGATAAATTTATATTAAATTACGTCGATTACCTTTATGAATGGAATAGTGTAAATCGAAACCAGCAATAAGGAGTGACAACTATGAAAGACTTCGTAGAGTACATTGTGAAGAAACTTGTTGATAATCCAGATGAAGTGAAAGTGACCCAAATTGACAGCGAAAAAACCATTATTATGGAATTACAGGTTAAAGAAGGTGACCTTGGGAAGGTAATTGGTAAAAAAGGTCGCACAGCCAAAGCGTTAAGAACCATTCTAACTGCTGTGGCAGCTAAACAGGGACAAAAGCGGGCGATCTTAGAAATTATTGAATAATTGTGGATGTCGATAGAAGATAATTTCCTATTAGGGGTTGTAAAAAAAAGCCGTGGGCTAAAAGGTGAATTACTTCTGTCCTTAACATCCGCAGTAATAGAATTTGAAAAACGAATCGGGGTCATCTGGTTAGGAGATAATCCCGATCATTTGCAACCCTGGGAAGTGGAGTATTTTCACGTTCAGAGATGCAGTGCTATTTTAAAATTGAAAAATGTAAATTCACGGGACGAAGCGGATTATTTAAAAGGCATTAAAGTATTTATACCTTCCGACCAAATCAGTCATAACAGTATTTTACATCTGATCGGTTATCATGTTCAAGCGCTAAGCGATGGAAAACTTATCGGAACTGTGCGAGAAGTTGATATGACTGATATGCAAACGCGTCTAATAGTCGAAACGGCTGTGGGAGAAATGTTAATTCCTCTCGTAGATGAGTTTATTGAAGTTATTGATGACGAGAAAAAGCGGATAACGGTAAAATTGATCGAAGGTTTTGATACGGTATGAATATATTTTTCCTTACGGCATTTCCGGAAATGATACGAACATATTTATCGGAAAGTATGTTTAAAAAGGCATTTGAAAACAATCTGGTGACCTATTATGTTTGGGATTTACGGGATTTCACAAAGGATAAACACCGTCAGATCGATGATACCCCCTTTGGCGGCAGCGCCGGAATGGTACTTAAACCGGAACCCTTTTTCCGGGCTCACGACAAGCTTAAAGAATTGATCAACGGTGGGGCATTTAAAGTAATCTGTCCGACGCCTCAGGGTAAAGTTCTTAATCATCAATTAGCCCTGGAACTGGTGAAAGATGAAAATCTGATCTTTTTCTGCGGGCATTATAAGGGAATTGATGAGCGTGTGATGGAAAACCTGGTGACCGACGAGATTAGTATCGGTGATTATGTCCTTACCGGAGGAGAGCTTCCTGCTCTCGTTATTGCCGACGCCGTAATTCGCCATATTCCGGGTGTTCTGCACTCATATAAATCCGCTGAATCCGATTCTTTTGCGGATAATTTACTGGAAGGACCGCTATATACAAAACCCCGTGAATATCGTAAATTTAAAGTTCCCGATGTATTATTGTCCGGGAATCACGCTAAAATTGATAAATGGCGTTATGAACAACGCCTGAAACGAACAAAAGAGAGACGTAAAGAACTATTAAAATCTAAACCTGAAAAAAACGATTTTGGAGGCAAAAATGGATAAACTTGCTGCAGCTGTTGCAGATCAACTACGGACGGATATTCCTGTTTTTAAAGCAGGTGATACTGTTGCAGTTGAATATAAAATTATTGAAGGCAGCCGAGAACGTACCCAGCGTTTTCAAGGGGTCGTTATCGCCCGCAGTGGTGGCGGTATCAATGAAACATTTACCGTACGGAAAATTTCGAACGGAATTGGTGTTGAGCGTATTTTCCCACTCCACTCACCTAAAATCAGCAGTATTACACGCATATCGATAGGGAAAGTCCGCCGGGCAAAATTATACTACCTGCGAAAGCTCAAAGGAAAAGCCGCGAAAATTATAGAAAAAAGGTAATCCTGTCACTCCTGATTTTGTGATAAAAAAAAGCCCCACCTGACGATGGGGCTTTTCATATTTCGAAATATTCAGAACTCCTGACTTATCGCAGATTATTCTGTCTCTAATTTTTGCAATAATAATAATCGATGCAGCATAATCTAAAAATCTATCAGATAATCCTTCAGAATTCACAGCACACATCCTTATTTTGC
>JAGHBC010000006.1 GCA_021161185.1 Fidelibacterota bacterium | reverse complement strand
TTTACGAAAAGCGGAGAACTTGATGGCGTTGGAAATGAGATTCATCCAAACCTGGCGCATCATATTTGGATCTGCATAAGCCGGGGGCAGGTTACCAATGGAAAAACTGATCTTTTCACGTTCTTCATGAGTGGACGCTTCATGATAAATGGCGTTGACGAGATTTTTCATGTCAACTACGGAAAAGTGCAGAGAGTTCCGTCCCAGACGGGAAAAGGCCAGGAGATCGTCAATGAGCTGACCCATTTTCCTTGAATTCTTGCGGATAACAGCGCCTATACGTTTCCCTTCGTCGTCCAGTTTTTCCACATATTCTTCCAGGAGTATTTTTGTAAAACCGTCGATTGCCCGCAGGGGCGCCCGCAGATCATGGGAGACCGAATAGGTAAAGGATTCCAGCTCTTTATTGGAAGCTTCCAGTTTTTTGTTAGCTATCTCAAGATCTGCTCGTGATTCATTCACATCTTCCAGAAGTAGAGCAAGGGATTGCTGGGATTTTTCAAGTTTTGCGGTTTTTGTTTCTAATTCGGCGGTGCGTTCTTTTACCAGTTCTTCGAGGTGACCGCGATGTTTTTTTAGTTCTTCATGGGCATTGTTAAGGTTTTCCTTTGCTAGCTCGAGTTCTTTAATTTTCTGCTGCAATTCCTGTGTTCTTTTTGCTACTAATTCTTCTAATTGCAGAGATGATTTTTTCTTTACACGATACAGATAATAAATAATTAAGGCAATTAACAGAATAATCAATAAGCCTACAATAAGCCGTAATTTCTCTGTACGTGCTTTTTCTAACTGAAGTTTATATGCTTGATTCTCTCTTTCCTTTTTCTCTGTTTCATACTTTATCTGCATTTCAGCAATTATCTCGTTGATCTCAACAGAAAATTGTTTTTTGGTTGATTCGGTAAAATCCCTTTGATATTTGAGCGCCTTTTGATAATCTCCGCTTAATTCGTAATACAATGAAAAATTATATAAATTATCTTTAATCAGTCCTTTATTATCAAGATATTTTGCCAATTTCTGAGATTCCAGAATATACGGATAGGCTTTTTCCGGTTGATTGTTTAATAGAAAATATTCAGCAATATTAAAAGTAGTTAAAGCAATTTCCCACTTATCGTCAAGTTCCCGATCGATTTGCAATGATTTCAAGCGATATTCCAACACCTTTTCTGTTTTGCCGGTTGCCAAATATACATTTCCAATATTGTTGTAAATCTGGGAAATACCAATTTTATCATTAATTTCATTCTTGATTTCCAGGGCCTCGAAATAATAATCCAGAGCATCGTCATATTTTCCCGTTTTACTTTTTACATTACCGATTAGCAGCAACGATTGGGACACAACTCTTTTATCACCAATTTCTTCTCCCGTATCGTGAGCTTTTTGGAAATATTCCACGGCTTTATCAAAATAGTCGAGATAAAAATTCGCCTGTCCAATATTTGTAAAGGACTGTGCCATTCCATTTTTATCATCGATTTTTTCCATTATATCCAGAGCTTTCAGAAAGTAATCCATGGATTTCGGGCTATCACCCAGATTATTATAAGCAACCCCGAGGTGATTGAAAGCATCGGCTTTGGATTTTTGATCATGAAATTCTTCAGATAACTCGATTGCCTGCTCCGCAAATGCAATTCTGTCATTGGGCGGCAATTCCCAATAAGCCCCGGCAAGTTCTTTTAAAATTTCTATCTTCTCTTGACCGGATACGTTTTCCAATCTGCTTTTAAGACTATCAATTTTTGTTTCATCAGCAAATAGAAAAATTTGACTAAATAATAATATGGGAATGAGTATTAATTTTTTCATTTTAATTTATTTGTTATTTTTCTCCAACTTTTCCACCTTATCCTTCAATTCCTTTATCCTGAACTCCCGGCCTTCAAATAATTTATTATAGCGTTCTAGTTCTTTGTTTTTTTCTTCTAGTTCGGCGGTGCGTTCTTTTCCCAGTTCTTCGAGGTGGCTGCGATGTTTTTCCAATTCTTCTTCCGCCTGCTTGCGGTCGGTAACGTCCTGTACAATACCGACCGATTTAATCACGCGATTGTCTTTATCCCGAATGTGTTCACATTTTTCATAAACAACCCGAATTTCCCCGCTTTCTGACCGGACAATCCGGTGTTCAATTTCATAGCTGCTCAATCCCTTCGAAACCGAGTTCCGATACGTGCTGTCAACAGCCGTCCGATCGTCGGGATGAACCGATGATAAAAAGTTATCATACGAAACTTTATACTTCCGCGGATCAACACCCCATATCCGGTATACCTGCTCTGACCAGGTCAGGCGGTTATTGATCAGGTCATACTCCCAGTTCCCGATATTGCCGATTGCCTGGGTTTTCAACAGGAAATTATGATTACTTTCAAGGTCCTTTAACAGAATCAGTCGCTTTTCTTCATTGCTTAATAACGCTCCGATTATCATCGTCGTTACCGGAAAAATCAGCATAATCGGAACCCAGATTTGTCCAATGACCGTCAGTCCGGAAGGCAAAGGAAGAACAAGCAGTTGACAGATAAGCATGACGATATGGGTGACAAAACCGATCTCGTAGAGCTCTAACAGATTGTAGTTTTCCGGATGATTTTTGACCCTCCGGCGAAAAAACAATCCCGTAGCCGAACAGGCGATAATGGTAGCCAGCCCCGCCCAGACTCCGGCGCCTCCCAGAATGGCACGATAAATTCCGGCGATGACACCGGAGATAATGACTACGGTTCCGCCACCATACAGCCCGGCAAGAGTCAGAATGATCGATCTGCCGTCGTAAATGATCCCCTCATTGAAATAAAACGGCAGTTTCATGCCCAGCACAGTCATAGCGCCGAAAAGAAGCCCGATAAGTATTCTGCCACGGGTCGGGTATCGGCTGCGGATACGTGTGACTAGGTTATAAAGAGAAGCAAGGGCTACCAACAGAAAAGCGTTTTGTATCAGGGTATTATACATTGCTTTCGGGTATTTATTTTATTGCTTATGTTAAATAATATAAATCAGGATGTCAATATAATTCATCTACGACGAGACCTCTTCCCGGTTCCACCCACCACAACAAATATCCAATGCCTGCCCCATGACAAATCCGGGGAATATCCCGGTAACTACCAAAGGCGCCCCAACCGGCTGACTACGCAGATGGTAGCCCTTCAGCGAAACCTGACCGCCTTCCGTCAAAACATACGGAAAAGTCAGAGCGGGACACAACGGATTCCCATAGGCCGGCTTCAGTCTGGAATTATCCAGATATTATCTTTTGAGACAATTTCCTGATCGTCGAGAAAAACCCGCCGGCCAACGCCGCCCGGTCGGAAATCCACCACAATATCCACATGCTGAGATGATTTGTTCAGATTACCGGCATCGGCGAATGCCTGCAATCTCTCTTGCGCCGTCGGTGAATCGGGTTCCTCAACATAACAATCCGGGTAACTTTCACCGATGGCGATGTGCAACGTTCCGCCGACTTTTTCCACAAACAGCGGGTGCTTTAACGCGACCGTCAATCCCTGATTCATTCCCAGAGCGACTTCGCCGATACGATGGGA
>JAGHBC010000106.1 GCA_021161185.1 Fidelibacterota bacterium | reverse complement strand
TTCTGTGCCTACGTAACTTACTATTAACCCCCAACTTAAGTTGGGGGTTAATAAAACACAGCCCAAACAATCCAACCGTTTCAACGGTTTCTTTCTGTAGAATTATACCTTTTTTTAGTGGACTCAATTATTTATGATTTATTTCTTCCATTTTTCTCCATAAATTACACTCGGAAAAATTATTATTATGAAACCAATCTATTTAGACCATAACGCCAGCACACCGCTGATTCCGGAAGTCATTAATGCTATGCTGCCATTCCTGAAAAACCACTACGGCAATCCCTCCAGCAGTCATTATTACGGTCAGGAGAGCAAAAAGGCGATTGAGCATGCCCGCGATCAGCTAGCTGTATTACTGAACTGTTCAGCCGGCGAAATTATCTTTACCAGCGGCGGCAGTGAATCGAATAACATGGCGCTCAAAGGCGTCACCGGGCTGTATAATTCGGGACATATCATCACCAGCGCTGTCGAGCACCCGGCTATTCTGGAAGTCTGCCGCTATCTTGAGGGAAAAGGATTCGATGTTACCTATTTACCGGTGGATAAATACGGCATGGTCAGCTGCGATTCAGTGCGGAGGGCTCTGCAACCGGATACCTTTTTAATTACCATCATGCTGGCTAATAACGAGGTCGGCACTATTCAGCCAATCAAAGAAATCGCCCAAATCGCCCAAGAACGGAATATTCTCATGCATACCGACGCCGCTCAGGCTGTCGGGAAAATCCATGTTGATGTACAGAAGCTGGACGTCGATTTGCTTTCAATTGCCGGGCATAAAATGAATGCGCCCAAAGGCATCGGCGCTCTGTATATAAGAACCGGGACAAAAGTGCTTCCGCTTATCCACGGCGCCGGGCATGAGCGGGGCTTGCGACCGGGTACTGAAAATGTGCTGGAAATCGTCGGGCTCGGCGCCGCCGCCGAAGCATTTCACCGACAAGAAGACACGATCATAGCAGAATTGATATCCCGGGGCAATCAATTCCGGAACGAATTGAAAAAAGCAATACCGGAAATAGAACTGAATGGTCATCCGCAACAAAAACTCCATAACACTATTAACATCTATTTCCCCGGTATCGACGCTAATACGCTGTTATCCGATCTTCCCGATATAGCTGCATCCGCCGGAGCCGCCTGTCATGCCGACAGCAGGGAACCATCCCATGTCTTAAAAGCTATGGGGTTCAGCGATGAACGAATTCTGGGCAGCATCCGCTTTTCAGTCGGCAGAACGACAACAGCATCAGATGTCAGCACCGCCGTTAATAAAATCTCCGAAGCTTATCGCCACCTGACAAAAAATATGCTGCCCGAGATCACGTTTACCGATATTTCCAATATTCGTCTCACTCAGTACACTCATGGATTGGGATGCGCATGTAAGATTCGACCTCAGCACCTCGAAGAAATCCTGAAAAAATTCCAGGCTGTTCCTTCCGAATATACCCAGGTCGGTTTTGAAACCTCAGATGATGCGGCGGTTTTCCGCTTAACGGATGATATTTCACTGGTTTCGACCGTAGACTTTTTCACGCCGATCGTGGATGATCCTTATGATTTTGGAAGGATTGCAGCAGTCAATTCACTCAGCGATATTTATGCCATGGGCGGTAAACCCGTTTTTGCCTTAAATATCGCGGCGTTTCCCGAAAAACGGCTCCCTATGAAAGTACTCGAACGTATTCTTGAAGGCGCCCTGCATGTTGCCCGTCAGGCGGGAATCCCCATTCTCGGTGGTCATACCATCGAAGATAACGAACCCAAGTTCGGTCTGGCGGTTACCGGAACGGTTCATCCGGACAGAATCTGGCGGAACACAGGCGCCCAACCCGGTGATGCTTTGATCCTGACTAAGCCGATTGGTCTGGGTATTCTGTCTACTGCTTTGAAACGAGGATTGCTGGATAATTCCACAAAAAATCTGATCATCAACATTATGGGTAAGTTAAACAGCACCGCTGCGGATGTTATCCGCGAATTCACCGTTCATGCCTGTACCGACATTACCGGTTTTGGGTTGCTGGGCCATCTATACGAGATGATGTCGGCGGACGATATAACAGCCCGGGTTTTCAGTTCAAAAGTACCCGTCATACCCAATACGGTTGAAATGGTTCGCAGAGATGTTATCCCCGGCGGAACCGATGCCAATATGGATTATCTGAAAGACCGGGTTATTTGGGATGATAAAGTCAGTTCGATTTTGCGTATTATTCTTTGCGACGCTCAAACTTCGGGCGGATTACTTATTGCCACCCCGGAACTCAATGCCGCTGAGATGGTTAAACAGCTACGGAAATCGGGAATAGATCACGCTACCGTAATCGGAAAAATTGAACAGTGGAAAAGTTCAAAAATATTTATCGCTCCTTAATTTTTATACTATCCATGGAATTCTATTAGGTATGGACCACTATCGTAGAGAATACATGAAAATCGCCAGGAAAATGACGCTATCTGATATTCAAGGCGGAGCGGAGTCGGATGATCTTTCATTAGACAATCTCATCGCCGGTGGGCGGGTTAAACAGAGCTCAAACTATTTTATGGGAGTATTTAGCAAGGCAGGTTTGATGTATATTGTCAAGGCTTTCGGGCTTGTCAAAGATATGGAAAAACGAGGGCTAAAAAATATCAAGATTGAAATAGATACCAACGATCCCCACACTCATCGGCTTTATGCCTATGCCGGTAAAATCTGCGATAATAATAAAATTTGCGAGATGGTACTGAAACAGGGACCGGTGCATTTCAGCGGTGGTTTCTTATCTCAGTTCCCCAATAAAAATCCGAGCTTCCTCCAGGTAGAGTGGTTGCTTCTTCAAAACCCCACAAAGCAATTTGATGATAAGCGACCTCAGTTGCCCGGACAAAAACATCCGGGATTGGGCATTGGAGATCAGATGATGCAACTAATGATAATTATGACCCGGCGTTTACATCTGGAAGGAATAATCAATAAACCGCGCTACTTTCATACCGCATTTATGTTTACCAAGGAATTCATTTTTACCAATCCCCGGAACCAGGCCATTCTCATGGCAATCGATCGAGATCTACTTTCAAAGTATAATGTTCATACCGTAGCCTGGGCTGCTCATTTTGATTGCATTATCAATCAGGTCAGCGGTTCAGATCTCATTTGGGATCCCGATTTTCTTATTCTGCCTTTGAAAAAATACCTGATTAAATATTTCCGGTCCAAGGATTTTCACAAAGAGGTCGATCTGCAAGCCAAAAAGTTTAAATTTTCCATTAATACCGAAAAATTCCTGAAATGCGCGCATAAAAACAAGATTAAGATTTACGAAAAATTAGTATAACCTGCTTTTATCAAATTCATGTCTTTATTATTCCCTCTTACCAGTCAGACACCTTACTATGTAATCCTCGGAAATGGCAATTATCCTTCCCGGCAATTGACAAATACGCTACTCTTATCGGCGGATAAAGTTATATGTGCCGATGGCGGCGCCAATTATGCTTTCAGGAATAATATTTCTCCGTACTTAATTGTCGGTGATCTGGATTCGATCGCACCTGAAGCTCACGATTATTTTAAAAAGAACCATGTCCCAATTAGAAAGATTAATTCTCAACAGGAGAATGATCTTGAAAAAACCCTTCGGGAAGTAAACAAAATGTCTTGTGAGCAGATAGTTATGCTCGGATTCATGGGCAAGCGCGACGATCAGAGCATTGTCACATTGCAGATTGCCAAGAAATTCATAAAAAATTATCAGATAATTATCTATTCAACAGTTTCGGAAATACTGTTGCTTCAACCCGGCAGCTATTCATTGAAGTCTCTGCCGAGATCACAAATTTCACTGCTTGGATTCCCACGGGCTCACGAAGTATCCACCACCGGACTAAAATGGAATTTAAACCACGAAATTTTGTCTGAAGGATCACGTGGCATCAGCAACCGCGCTGAAACCGACGAAATCCGGATCCGGTTCACAAAAGGCTTATTGTTAATTATCAGAGACTTAAGCGCCGTATGAATTCCATCCAACTGGCATCTGTAGACAAATATCTTATTTTCTTCTATTTAGCAACAATTCTGATCGTGGGCTTCTCCTCTTCCCGTCACGGAAGAGACAACACTAACAATTTTCTTTTAGCCGGGCGCCGCCTCTCTTTACCGGCATTTACCGCAACCCTTGTATCTACCTGGTATGGCGGCATTCTGGGAATCGGTGAATTCACCTATTATTACGGCCTGCTAAACTGGGTAACTCAGGCGCTGCCTTATTATCTCTTTGCAGTACTGTTTGCCCTGTTTATCGCACCTAAAGTCAGAGAATCAAGGCTATATACTATCCCGGATCAGTTCTATCGACATTACGGAAAAGCAACCGGATTGATCGGCAGTATTTTTATTTTCTTCCTGGTGTCACCCGCCTCTCATCTGTTAATGCTCAGCATTCTGTTTAGCGCCATTTTCGGTATTCCCTTTTGGATGGCCGTTTCAGTCAGTATTATATTTTCAACAATATATGTCTTTTGGGGCGGCTTTAAATCCGTCGTAAAGACAGACATCATCCAATTTGTTTTAATGTTCAGCGGATTCTTAATTCTGGTGGTTTCACTCATGACCCAATATGGCGGATTCTCATTTTTAAAGCAAAATCTGCCTGCCGCTCATCTCCAACTTAAAGGAGGACAGAGCACTCAATATGTAGTAGTCTGGTTTTTTATTGCTTTATGGACTTTCGTCGATCCGGGTTTTTATCAGAGATGCTATGCCGCCCGTTCGCCAAAAGTCGCCCGCCGTGGTATTCTACTATCGGTGGGTTTCTGGATTATATTTGATTTTCTCACAACAATTTCAGGACTATACGCCCGCGCTATCTTTAAAAATATCCCGGGATTAATGGCATTCCCCCAACTCGGAGCCACCACTCTCCCGCCTTTGCTTAGCGGAGTGTTTTTCATCGCCCTGCTTGCTACAATCATGTCTACACTGGATTCAAACTCCTTTTTAGCGGCAGTGACATTTGGCAGGGATATTGTCTGGAGGTTCAGAAAAAATACAGATATCAATCGGGCCACTCAATTGGGATTGATCGTTTCCATTCTGTTTTCAGTATTACTTTTGACACTTGTACCATCAGTTGTAAAAATCTGGTACCTGATTGGAACGCTATTTATTCCCAGTTTATTGCTCCCGCTGATTTCCATTTTCATCCCTTTTCTAAAACTTTCCCGGCTATATACCCTGATTTCCATGATTATCACTTTTATCGTCACAGCAGGTTGGCTTATAATCGGATTCACACAAAGTAATTTAACCGATTTGAAATTTCCCGGTAATATCCAACCCTTTTTCATCGGGTTAGGGTTCTCGGTCATTTTCTACGGATCAGGTTTATTTAAAAATATTTTATATCAGAAACATAAAAATACCACTGATTAATTACAATATTTCTTATCAATCATATTGTTTTAATCATAGATTTTGAATAAATTCCGACGCTTTTTGGAGCGACTCATTACGGGGCGATTAGCTCAGTTGGTTAGAGCGTCCCGTTCACATCGGGAAGGTCATCCGTTCAAATCGGATATCGCCCACAGAAAGGCAAGGATTTGAAAGCGTCACGAAAAGCGCACCAAAAAAATAAAAAGATACAAATTGCACCGAATATGGTGCAATTTCCATTTATAAACAAATCGGAGGAAAAATGTTTAAAGAACTCAAATACCTTGTAAAATTACAAAATATTGACAAAGAGCTTTTGCAAATCAACGAGATAAGAGGGGATCTCCCTAAAATCGTTGAAAATCTTAATAACGACATCAATAACTTAAAAAATGAACTGGACAACTATCACAACCGTGAAAAGGAAATCATCCTGGAGCTAAAAAATCTTGAGGGACAAATTATCGATAATAAAGAGCGTTTGAAAAGATACCAGGATCAGCTGTACCTTGTGACCTCTAATAAAGAATATGATTCACTGACTTCTGAAATTGATGCTGTACGGCAAGAAATCGATAATGCCGAATACAAAATCATCGAAGTGAACGAAGAGATGGAAAATTTAGTCGAAGCAATCAAGAGCAAGAATCTCACCCTACAGGAAAAACTTGGTGAATTAAAAGTTCACAAAGAGCAGTTGGACAACACAAATCAAAAAACAAACGAAGTTCAAACAAAATTGCTCAAAAACCGGGAAGAAGTCGTTAAATTAATACCATTGCGTTACATACGTGAATATGAGCGGGTCGCTAAAGCGAAAAATGGCATTGCGATAGTTCCTATTCGACAGATATTTGAAGAAAAAGTAGATAAAAAGGGTAATATTGAATATATTCCAACTAAGGTTTCATGTGGTGGATGTTCCAAAATTGTGCCACCTCAAAAGATTTTTGAAATTCGTTCTGCGAAAACTCTGATCCGCTGCGAATTTTGTGGACGAATGTTATATTGGGATAATGAAACAAGTGAAGTCCGGCTTAATAATGAGGAGGAAATATTCTGAAGTTGGTCAGGCAGTCGCTCCGATTTTTATCGGAGAGGAAAGTCCGAACTCCGCAGGGCAAGGTGCTCCGTAACCCAGAGTCTGCCGTTTTTACGGTAGAAGGAAAGTACCACAGAAACAATACCGTCCCCGATTTACCGGGGTCAAGGGTGAAATGGTGCGTCCTGCAATTAAGCGGGATTAAAGTAAGAGCGCACCGCCCCGGCAGCAATGTCGGGGGCTGGGTAAACCCCACCTGGAGCAAGATCAAGCAGAGAGCTGGAATTGCCCGTTCCGTTAAACTCTCGGGTAGATCGCTTAACTGCAGCTGAAAGGCTGTATGTAGATAAATGACTGCCGTCCCGATTTATCGGGAAACAGAATTCGGCTTATCGACCAACTTCAGAATTTTATATATTAAATGAATACGAAATTCGATTGGAAATTTAAAGATACCAATCAGGAAAAAGTTCGCGAACTGGCTCTCGCGGCAAAACTTCCTGTTTATATTGCCAGTGTGCTCTATAACCGCAAATTCATGAGTCAGGAATTAATAAATAACTTCTTTAATCCGGATTTGAATGGACTGTATGATCCGTTTTTATTAACGGATATGGAAAAAGCCGTAAATCGAATTCAACAGGCTTTATTAGCTAAAGAGACCGTCATGATTTATGGTGATTATGATGTTGACGGCACTACAGCAACTTCACTGCTTTACCTGTATTTGCGAGAAATAGGGCTGGATACGTTATACTATATTCCAAGTCGTGAAAAAGAGGGCTACGGTTTATCTAAAAATGGTATTGATGTCGCCTTTAGCAAACATGTCGGGCTAATCATTACCTGCGATTGTGGAATTAACGATATTGACGAGGTAGATTACGCCAATGAAAACGGTCTTGATTTAATAATCACAGATCACCATGAGCCGGCTGATACTTTGCCAAAAGCCCTGGCAATTCTCAATCCAAAACGAATTGACGACCCTTATCCCTTTAAGGAATTATGTGGAGCTGGAGTCGCTTTAAAATTGTTGCAGGCCTTTTCAATAAGGAACAATATTCCTTTGGAAAGGCTGTATAAACATCTGGACCTGGTTGCAATTGGCACTGCGGCTGATATTGTCCCTGTCCTTGATGAAAACAGAATACTGGTTTCCAAAGGGTTGGAATATCTGAATTGTACCAACAAAATCGGCGTTCATGCACTTCTGAAAGTCTCCGGATTTACAAATAAATTTTTGACAGTTGTCAATATTGTTTTCAATTTAGCGCCCCGGATTAATGCCGCCGGAAGATTGGGTGACGCTACCCGCGCAGTCAAATTACTGACCTCATTCAATATTGAAGAAGCTCATAAACTTTCCAATGAGCTGGAGCAGGAAAATAAGAATCGTCAGGATATTGAAAAAGACACTATCGATCAGGCCATTTTGCAGTTAAACGCCACCCATGATACCTCCAGAGACAAGATCTTTATTCTGTCCGATACGAATTGGCATCAGGGCGTCATTGGAATTGTTGCCTCAAAATTAAAAGAGATGTACAACCGTCCAGTAGTTATGATCTCTTTTAAAAACGGAATTGGCAAGGGCTCCGCGCGAAGTATTTCCGGCTTTGATTTATATAAAGCTTTCACTGAATGCGCAGATCTGCTGGAAAATTACGGCGGTCACAAAATGGCTGCCGGATTAACGATAACCCGGGAAATGCTGCCCAAATTCAGTGAACGCATTAAAAAAATCGCCGACAGTCGGATCACGGCATCAATGCTTCATCCCCAGCTTCATATAGAATGTGAAATTAAATTCAACGATATTAATCAAAATACTATTAATTATCTTCAAAAGATGGCGCCCTTTGGACCTGGAAATATGCGTCCGCTATTCGTCGCCCGAAATCTGATGGTTTCCGGATTACCCCGGATTGTTGGCGAAAATCATCTGAAATTTAAAGTTAACCAGAACAATATTGTTTTCAGCGCCATTGGCTGGAAGTTGGGAACGCTTTACGAAATGCTAATCAGCAATCGCCCCTTAGATATGGTGTTTGTTATTGAAGAAAATGAATGGAACGACCATACAGAAATTCAACTCAACGTAAAAGATATACACTATTCAGATAACAATTAATATAACACCGGAGAATTATTAACAATGTTTAGAAGTAAAATCGCTGGTATTGGGAAACATGTCCCTGAAAACGTAGTTACAAATTACGATCTGGAAAAAATGATGGACACCAGTAATGAATGGATCGTAGAGCGAACAGGCATTCACGAAAGACATTTTGTAACCCAGCCCTGTGGCGCCGCCGAATTGGCATTGCCCGCTTGTGAAAAGGCAATATTAAGAGCAGGCATCGAGAAAAAGGACATTGATTTTATTATTGTAGCAACCACAACTCCTGAACATCTATTCCCCGGAACGAGTAGTTTTTTACAAACCTTGCTTGATCTACCGGGTGTTCCCACTCTTGATATCAGGGTACAGTGCTCCGGGTTTATCTACGGTTTGTCAATTGCCGATCAATTTATCAAGACCGGTCAATATCAAAATATTTTACTGGTCGGTGTAGAAGTTCAGTCGGTAGGTTTAAATTTGAATACCGAGGGGCGTGATATAGCCGTTCTTTTCGGTGATGGCGCCGGCGCGGCAATTATCACCCGTTCGGACGATAAAAGTGAGATTTTATCCACTCATTTATACGGTGACGGCAGATATGCCAAAGATTTATGGGTCGATGCACCGGTTGGCTATCAGAGTCCGCGAATTTCAAAAGAGATGATCGATGAAGGACGTATTTATCCCAAAATGAACGGCAGACAGGTATTTAAACATGCAATTACGAAATTTCCCAAAGTCGTTATGACAGCATTAAAAGCCAACAATTGGACCATTGAAGACGTTGATCTGGTCGTTCCTCATCAGGCTAATATGCGAATTACCGAATCTGTCGCCAAAAGACTGGGCTTGCCTCTTGAAAAAGTCTTTAGTAATATACACAAGTATGGCAACACGACCGCAGCATCAATTCCCCTGGCTCTGGATGATGCTTGTGCGGAGCAAAAACTTAAAAAAGGCGATAAGGTGGTTTTGGCTACTTTCGGGTCCGGGTTTACCTGGTCTTCAGCCGCTATCATCTGGTAAGATAAAGGAAGAGGTTATTCATTGCCAAATCTGAGTTTTTTAACTACGAAAAATCTCGATCTTTCCGATTCCCCTTTTGCAAAGAGAAAGCGCAGCTGGTCGGTTTTTTGGGCTATGGCATTCATCATCATGATTGCTCTGCTATTCCCTAAAAATCGCCATAGTGAATATAATTACAAAATCAACGATATAACCCGAGCCGCTATCATAGCACCCTTTGACTTTCCCATTTTAAAATCTGACGCGGAATTAGCCAACGACCGCAAAGAAACTTTGAGAAATATTCCCTTCGTTTTTCTTCAAAATGATCAAATCCAGCAAACCGAATTGTCCAATCTGGAAGTCTTTTTTAAAGACATTGAAAAGGTACGCGCCGCCAAGAAAAAATATGAGGATTCCCTGCAGCTGTTGGACCGTTACCGCTATTCTAAGAAATACGACGAAATCCTGTCCATGGCACAGACCGATTCAATTTCCTATAATAATCTCTTAAATCAATTACAGAAAAATAACAAATTCGACAAAAATTCATCTGTATATACCGAGCTTCTATTCAACCCAAACAATCTTGAAGAGAATGTTAGTTTTCCTTCAAATTTCTATCCGCCGTTGCGACAAATACTCAGCGATCTGTATGCCCATCTTATTTTAGATATACCAAAAAACGCCATTCTCAGCGATCGGATCGTCATTCTGCAAAATAACGAGGAGATTCTTGAAAATATTGATCAATTTCTTACCCTTGAAGAGGCCTGGACAAAAGCAAAATTAACCCTTCAAGCCAAATTCCCGGAGCAGGATTCTAAGATTATTAATACCGGATACGAAATCATTGTTCACTTTCTGACTCCCAATCTGATATTCCAAAAAGAAATCACCGAATCCCGTCAACAAGATGCAATCAATAAAGTACCCATTAGCAAAGGGATTGTGCTTGAAAACGAAAAAATTGTTGATGCCAATACAAAAATAACCCCCGAGATATTCCGTAAATTAGAATCTCTTTCAAAAGAGCGGGCCCGTAGAGCCAATATACACGGCGGCATCCGAACCAGCCTTCCACTGATTGGTGATCCCATAATATTTTTAGGACAAATTCTGTTAGTCTCCATAATATTTTCCTTCTTTATTACTTTCCTGCTGGCATACCGGCGCTCGATTCTGAGTAACCCTAAAATGGTTATTTTAATTGGAATTATTTTTCTTACGCAATCAATCTTTACGGTTATTTTTGTCAATAAACTCAATATTTCCGAATTTGCAATACCCCTGACAATCGCGGCAATGACCCTTACAATTCTATTTGACAGTAAAATCGCTTTTGTAGGTGCGGCAACAATTACAATAATTGTCGCCGCTCAGCTGCGGAGCAGTATCGACTTCATCATTATTTCTCTATTTGTCAACTCATTTGCCATCTATTCTGTTCGAATTTTACGCAAACGAAGCCAGGTCTTTCATTCCATCATATATATTCTAATCGGTTATCTAATCGCTATCAGCATAATAGAATTATTAAAATACTCCTCTATTGAGGCGATAGTTGATAAACTTTTTTATGCCGGAATCAACGGCGTCCTTTCTCCTTTCCTGGCTTATGGAATGATTAGTATATTAGAGGTAATTTTTGGAATTACGACAGACCTGACCCTGTTAGAGCTGGCTGATTTTAATCATCCGGTATTGAAGTTGCTCTCGAAAGAAGCTACCGGTACGTTCACTCACAGCATAACCGTTGGCAATCTCGCCGAAGCAGCAGCCGACGCCGTTGGCGCAAACGCTTTACTTGCCCGTGTCGGCGCCTACTATCATGACATCGGTAAAATCACAAAACCGGAATACTTTATAGAGAATCAGGCTTATGATAGTAATAAACATGATAATCTTACTCCCAACTTGAGCGCGTTAATTATTATCAATCATGTCAAAGAAGGCATCCGTCTCGCAAAAGAATATAAACTACCAAAAGCAATTATCGATTTTATTCCCTCTCATCACGGCACGACCCGGGTGGAATATTTTTATAGCAAAGCTTTAGAACAATCGGGCTCAGATGTCAATGAGTCGGACTTTAGCTATCCCGGGCCCAAACCTTGTACAAAAGAAACCGGAATATTAATGATCTGTGAATCCATCGAAGCTGCATCTCGCTCTTTAGAGAAACCTACCGTCGGTAATATCGAAAAAGTCATCGATCAAATTATTGAAAAACGGCTAAAGGAAGGACAACTGGATCAATGTCCTCTCACATTAGTGGATCTGACTAAAATAAAAGGTGATATCAAAGCCAATACTGGTATACTTCCGATTCTCAAAGGAATATACCATCTCCGTGTGGAGTACCCGGATCAGGAAAAGGAAATTCCTTTAAAATCAACTAAACAAAAAAACAAATCTTCTGCGACTTAATGTCTGTGCTTACACTTGAAAATAAGTATCCGGGATTTCAGCTCCTGCGTCCCGCAACAGAACACATTCTTCATAAAGTAATAAAAGAGGAAGCTGTCTCTTTTACCCATGTCAATATTATTGTGACCGACGATAACACCCTTAATCGTCTAAAGAAGCAGTATTTTAACGATGATGTTCTGACGGATACAATCAGTTTCAATTTCAATGATCCCGGGCAAGATATAGACGGTGAAATATATATTAGCATTGACAGAATCCGCGCTAACGCCCGTAAATACAACAATCCGTTCCAACAAGAATTAGCCCTCGTCATTATTCATAGCCTTCTGCATTTGATTGGTTATGAAGACCAAAATCCCGGAGATAAGCAAATCATGGACCGCCGTCAACAAAGATACCTGCAACAGCTATCTATTAAAAGGCTATACCGAACCCAAAAATCCCATAGAGAGAAATTATGACATCCGAGAAGCCTGAAGTATGTAAAGAATTTGCCAGATTAATTGAAATTGTACAAACCCTGCGTGGTTCAGACGGCTGTGAATGGGATCGGGCTCAAACATCCGTGTCACTTGCGCCCTATTTCCTGGAAGAAGCCTATGAAACCATTGAGGCGATCCACGACGAAGATCATACAAAACTAAAAGAAGAACTGGGAGATCTGCTTCTTCATATCGTATTCCAGTCCGAGATTGCCGAAGAAAACAATCAATTCCATCTTTCCGAATCAATTCACGGGATAAACGAAAAACTGATCCGCCGGCACCCGCATGTATTTGGTGGCGTCGATGTTAAAGATGTTGGCGAAATCAAACAAAATTGGGAAGAAATTAAACTGAAAGAGGGACGCGATTCCCTGATGGAGGGCTTGCCAAAAACACTGCCGGCTCTATTACGTGCTCGCCGCGCTCAGGAACGCGCCGCCCAGGTGGGCTTCGACTGGGACAAAATCGAGCATGTCTGGGATAAGATTCATGAAGAAATAAATGAACTAAAAGCAGCTATTAAACAACGTAATCCGGAAAATATTACCC
This sequence comes from Fidelibacterota bacterium, assembly GCA_021161185.1. Taxonomy (GTDB): domain Bacteria; phylum Fidelibacterota; class UBA2242; order UBA2242; family UBA2242; genus DPVY01. The sequence continues at coordinate 9,020 of JAGHBC010000106.1, read as the reverse complement.
TTGAATTGGGAGATTTGCTCTTTTCAGTTGTAAATCTTTCGAGATTTCTGGATATCAATCCGGAACAGGCTTTGAATCTCACTTTAAAGAAATTTATAAAACGGTTTCAATATATTGAAAAGGAATTGGCATCCCGGAACGTTCAGCTCAAAGACGCCACTTTGGAAGAAATGGATCTTCTCTGGAATAAAATCCGGTCTGAAGATAACCGGAAAAGCACCTAATTAACCGCCTCAAATTAAAAAAAGACTTGACCATATCTGGAAAAGGAAGTATATTGAAATTGCGGTGTTTATTGATATATATCCTGCAATGGTGTGATCGCAATTTTAGAACCAACATTTCTAAAATGGGAGCTGATCTTCGGACGTGGAAAGCATGCCTCCTTGTCGAGGAAACTTGAGCCGCCCGAGAGGTGCCCACCGTGATTGACACGGTTCTAAGAGCCTCCACACATTGCAGGATATTTATATTTACCCGTCAATTTCATCCTTTGTCTATCTCAATAACCACCGAAGTTATCAGCCCCAGATCACTCTGTAAATTATTCAATTCTTTTGAAGGTATTTTCAACATAATCATTACGGATTCCGGTTTGAATTCCTGTTGAATCGTAATATGATATTTCCGCAATATTCTCATAAGGTCTGAATATTCAGCAAGCGCTATCCGGATCTTCAGAGTACTGATCTCATTAAAGGGTCTTCGACCGGCATCATCCAAGGCTAAGGCGGCGGTTTTGCCATACGCACGAATTAATCCTCCGATGCCAAGTTTTGTTCCGCCGAAATAACGGATGACTATGCAAAGAGTATTAACGAGTCTCCGGCCTTCAATCGCCACCTGAATCGGCGGACCTGCCGAGCCGTGAGGCTCGCCGGCGTCGGAATTATAAGCCAAAACAGTGTTACCCTGAAAAACCCGAAACGCCCAGCAGACATGAGTCGCTTTGTGGTGCTCTTCTTCAACAGCCTTGATGATGGATTTTGCCGATTCCGGCGATTCCACCGGATAACATCTCCCGATGAATTTCGAGCCTTTGATTTTTTGGGAGATTTCAGACGGTTGTTTGATTTGATAATTCACAAAGAATAACGGTAGTTAATTCAGCACGGTAAATTTTTTCATTATATTTTTTTTATCCGTAGCGATTTGCAGAATATAAATACCGGAACTGATATTTTTCGATTGAATATCCTGCGCTGGAATCCGGATAACATTCACACCAAGAATATAATCATTAGCGTTTAGACGCCGTCGATATACTTGTTGCCCACGCAGGTTATAGACGTTTACAGATAATCTATTTGGAAAATGACCTAATTGAAACTCAATGGTCAGCGGCTTTTGCTGTTGCCATGAAAACGGATTGGCGCCAATAGATAATATCTTTGATGATATATTCAGAGTATCCAATTTATTTATCTGCAGATTGAGGGAATAACTTGAATCCTTCGAACTGTTTGTCAGGAAGATCATAAGCTGATCATTATAGCGAGTATCGCCAACAAATATATCTGTATTCGTTCTAAACTTCCGATGAATATCTATGGAAGCGGGCTTGTCAATGAGATAGCTTCCGATAAATACATTATTTTTTGATGATTCTGTTTCGAGACCGACATACTGGTTATTTTCAAATGATATCATGAACGGCTGCGACGCAAAAGGCTTTACCGTCACATCAAATTGCAGAAACTCTTCCAAAACGCCGCTATTGTCATCAGTTATCATTAATTCCGGGAAAAAGACCGCATCCGGTGATACGGCAAAATCTTTATCGTAGCGTGAACCGGTATAGTAGCAGGCTCTCATAAAATCATTGTAAAAAGTTGCAAGATTGCCACCACTCTCCTCAATCACTTCAGTCAACGATTGAAAGGCGTATTGGTACTTTATTTTATCCCATATCTTACGAACAAGCAGCTCATCATCGTATATATCCTGGAGAAAATAGAGGAATGGTCCCATCGCATATTCGTAGTTTGAAGCCCAGATATAATCGGTCGGACGATAGAAAAATACTGCAATATATTGAATATAATCATTTACTTCGGGATATGCCCGTTCTTCAAACCAGGTTGATGACCATTCCAGAAAATACTGATCGCCCCTACTGGAGGGCACTCCGGATAATCTATTGGATTCCCACCAGTTATAACCCAACTGGATCATGTGGAAAAATTCGTGAGCAACTGTCACGTGCAATGCATCAAATCCTTTGCTGTTATAACCATTTTCCTTATAATCATTATCAATAGTCATATAGGAAGTATAATCATAGGGTTGATCGGTTGTAGAAGTGACAGGATCTTCAGGATATGTGTAAGCATATGGTAATGGAGATGTCCCCGCCCAATTCTTGATATAAATATCCGCTTCCGGCTCTTCGTAATTATCTATGGGGGGTGGTTGAAATCCCAGCGTATCAACTAATAGGCGATATGAATATTCGGCGGTTTCGGCGGCTTCCCAAACATAGTCGGGCACACCGGGAACGTGAGTCGAGATTGTATCCACCGCATCATATCCGGAGGTGGTATAGTGGATTTTAAAATGACCGTCCGCGCTAATATAGTTCTTATCCAATGTCGGTCTGCCGTATTGAGCTTTTCCCAATATTTTTTCCCGATGTTCGGGATGAATCATCACTGATTTGACAGCAGATACTGCGTTCGTCGATGAAGAGTAGTTGTACTGCTTACCGGCAGATTTCGAATCAAGATATTCTTTAATCGCCGTAAAGGAGTCTTTTCCCATTAACGGAAAACAAAACATGAAAAGGATGAGATATACTCGATAAATATTTGGCATAGATTACTTTTGCCGGAATAAGAGAGTTACCGGAACACCCTGAAACCCGAATTTTTGACGTAATTTATTTGCAAGAAATCGCCGGTATTCTTCTTTAATGCCCTTCGGATAATTGCAGAAAAAAACAAATACCGGCGGCTCTTTTTTGACCTGAGTTACATATTTTATTTGAATGTATTTACCCTGTACCGTCGGTGGCGGGGTCTGATCAATTACGGTTTGAAAATAGTTGTTTAAAGCATTGGTCGGGATTCTCTGTTGTCCGGCAAAATAGACATCGCGAGCCGTGCTCAGAATTTGTCCAATCCGCTGCTTGGTCAGCGCCGAGATAAATATCATCGGATAGTGTTCAAGTTCGGCAAAGCGGTAAATAATGTCATCCTGGTATTGTTTTAGGGTATTGGATTCTTTTTGCACAAGATCCCATTTATTGATTGCGAGCACCAGCCCTTTTTTGCGATCAAGGATCGAACGAACGATCGCGGCATCCTGCCGGTCAAATCCCTTCACGGCGTCAATCACCAAAACGGCAACGTTGCACCGTTCAATTGCCCGGTCGGTGCGAACATTACTGTAAAACTCGATATCATCTTTAATGTTCCGTTTTTTACGGAGACCTGCCGTATCGATAAGGGTTATCCTTTCGCCATGATATTTAATTTCCGAATCGATTGAATCACGGGTAGTGCCCGGAATATCCGTCACAATTAATTTATCAATGCCTAAGAGACCGTTTACGAGCGATGATTTGCCGGCATTGGGCATTCCTATAATTGCTAATCTTAAATGATTCTCTTCATCCTTTTCAGGTGGAGCTGCCATAGGTAATTTTTCCAGAATGAGATCGAGTAAATCACCAATACGTCGCCCGTTTTGAGCTGAAATAGGATTTACTTCCCCAAATCCAAGTTTGAAAAATTCATACCGGTTTTGTTCTTTTATCTCATTATCACATTTATTGGCAACGAGCAGGATGGGCTTATTGGAGGTTCTCAACAGGTTTGCTATCTGTACATCCATCGGCATAATTAAGTCATTGGCATCAACCATAAACAGGATTAAATCAGACTCTTCAATAGCCAGTTCTACCTGTGCCCGGACAGCCGTTTCAATGGTATCCTGACTTTCCGGAATATAACCGCCCGTATCAATCAGAGTAAATTGACGACCACTCCAGTTCACATCCTCGTACACCCTGTCCCTGGTAATCCCGGCTTGAGGATGAATAATCGATTTGCGTTTGCGGGCTATTCGATTAAATAAAGTGGACTTACCGACATTTGGTCGTCCGATTATTGCGACAATTGGGTCACGTTTTGCCATCAAAGATCATCTCTTTTAAATCATCGTTCCCGATGAACACTTTTGTTTTTATTGCACTCTCAATATCCTGCGGCGTCAAACCATCCAGCAGTAAGCCATTCTCGTTTATTATTCGGGGCGGCAAATAGACACAATCATAATCGCCGGATTTTGGAAGTTGATCGATAATATCCTGTCCCGTCAATAAACCGGAAACGGTCACTGTTTCACCGAAAAATTGATTGGTTACGGCACATACATCGACCTCCAAATTGTCGATATCATTTAAGACCGGTAAAATATTTTCTCTTAATAGAGGCTCCGCTAATTTCCCGGTAATAATCAGTACGCGGAAATTTTGCGGTAATTTACCGGGCAGCGATGGAATCTGGTCCTGGAAATCATCTATAAACCGGCGACTTAATCCGACACCATTCTCAATCTGGTAAAAGGGTCCATAGTGCCCGGCAGCGGGAAAGGGTTTCTTTGCCAACAAGTAAAATTCATCGGATAAATAAACAAAAGGATCACCCTCATTATTGCGATATTGACGATTCCACTCCTCCGCATGCTGCACTAAATAAGCCGCCTGATCCGGAGAAACCGTCTTTAATTGCGGTAGCCTTTTGCGATGTTTTGTCAAGCCAACCGGAACAATTGCCAGGGTCTTCAGAGATTTTCGAAATTGAAAGAGATCCTTTATCGTATTTTCCAATACTGCTCCGTCATTGAATCCGGGAACCAGCACAACCTGAGTGTGGAGTTCGATCCTGTGCCGATTTAAAAACTCCAACTTTTCGATTAACCGATCTTCATTTCTAAAACGGAATATCGACTTTCTCACTTCGGGATCAGTGGCATGAACTGAAATATAGAGTGGTGAAAGCCGCAGTTGAACGATTCGATTCAATTCCTTTTCTTCAAGATTGGTCAAGGTTATATAATTCCCATAAAGGAATGAGTAGCGGTAGTCTTCATCACAAAAATAGATTGACTGTCGCATGCCCCGGGGATTTTGTTTGATGAAGCAAAACACGCAATTATTCGAACAGGCTTTAATTTGTAAAGTTTCTATTTCTAAGCCAAGATCTTCATCGTAAGACTTCTCAATTGTCAATGACTTTTCCACCGATTCGCTACTGTATTTTACAACCAATTCCTCTTCCGACTGATAAAAGTGATAATCCAACAGGTCATTAATTTCATGATCGTTGATCGAAATTAAATAATCGTTTTCACGAATACCCCCCACATCTGCTTTACTTCCTTTGACTATGGAAATGATTTTAATCATGTATTTTATAGGATTCCGTGGTGTACTTTTGAGAGGATTTATAAGACATATTTGCACATCTATGAGCGGGTGAGGGGAATCGGACCCCCGTATCCAGCTTGGGAAGCTGGTGTTCTGCCATTGAACTACACCCGCCTTCCAAATAACAGTGAATAATTTAATAGTATCAAACTATTTTCAAAATCATTTTAAGTGTATTGAGAATAAATAAATATCTTTAAGACGGGGTTTTCAGGACGTTTCTGCGTAACACTTTAATAATTGAACATTTACCACTGCTGGGGTAATATCTCGTCGATTAACACAAAATATTGTGTTTTAGACTTGACATCTTTTCTGCATTTTTCTATATTCATCTTGGTTGAACTATCGCTAAAATAAGCGGCTGTTTAAAAAAATATTTTATAAGGAGTGTATTTTATGTCGGAGCCCATCGCCATAAATTTCGAGATTCCCCAAAAAGAGCGCCGGAACGACATCCCCCGGACTGATACATCCGTTTCTACCATTGAAAAAGAACCAATCCAGGAGCCGATATTTTCCGATAATGCCATTGAAGTTTTGAAACGCCGTTATCTTATGCGGGATAAAAGCGGACAGCCCCTTGAAACACCTGATATGATGCTGCACCGCATTGCCGATGCCATTGCAGAAGCAGACATAAATTATACCAGCCGGTCTAACGTACAAAAAACAGCCGATAAATTTTATCGGCTGTTGCGCAGTAAAAACTTTCTGCCGAATTCGCCAACAATCATGAACGCCGGCAGAGAACTTGGGCAGTTATCAGCCTGTTTTGTATTGCCTATCGACGATTCCATGGAATCTATTTTTCAAACCTTGAAAGATACCGCGTTAATTCACAAAAGCGGCGGCGGCACCGGATTTTCATTTAGCCGAATTCGCCCCAGAAAGAGCATCGTCAAAACAACGAGTGGCGTTGCCAGTGGCCCGGTTTCATTCATGAAGGTATACAACTCCGCCACCGAAGCCGTGAAACAGGGTGGTACCCGGCGCGGCGCAAATATGGGCATTTTGCGCGTTGATCATCCTGACATTCTTGAATTTATTAATTGTAAAAATAACAATGAAGATCTGTCGAATTTCAATATTTCAGTGGCGGTCACTGATGATTTTATGGAAAAGGTTCGCAAACGTGAACAATATGAACTGATTAATCCCCTAGACGGTAATGTTGCCGGGACATTAAATGCGGCGGAAGTATTTAAAATGATCGCTCAAAATGCCTGGGCAAATGGCGATCCCGGAATTATATTCATAGATAAGATCAATAAAATGAACCCAATCCCAAAACTGGGCGAAATTGAGGCAACCAATCCCTGTGGAGAACAGCCTCTGCTGCCCAACGAAGCCTGCAATCTTGGCTCGATTAACCTGTCTAATTTCGTTCATAACCATAAGATCGACTATGAATCTTTGGGCAAAACTATTGATACATCCATTCACTTCCTTGATAACGTTATCGACATTAGTAAATATCCCCTTAAAAAAATAGATACAATGGTCAAGAAAAGCCGAAAAATCGGGCTAGGTGTAATGGGGTTTGCAGATGTCTTGTTCAAAATGGAAATTCCCTATAATTCTGAAGAAGCCTTAAAGATTGCCGATGAAATAATGAGTTTTGTCTATAAATCTGCAAAAGAAGCCAGCGCTAAACTGGGTGAATCCCGCGGGCCATTCCCGGTTTGGAATGACAGTATCTATTTCCCGGATGGCCCCAAATTGCGGAACGCAACATTTACAACCATCGCGCCGACAGGCACTATTTCCATGCTTGCAGATTGCTCCAGCGGTATTGAACCGATCTTTTCTCTGGTTTTCACCAAACGTGTCATGGATGGTACCGATTTACTTTATGTTAATCCGCTTTTCGAGGAAGCCTGTAAAAAAGCCGGCATCTATTCCGAAGCATTAATGCAAAAGGTAGCGGAAAAAGGATCAATCCGGAATATAGAGGAAATTCCGGCATCTATAAAAAAGGTTTTTGTAACCGCACACGATATTACACCGGAATGGCATGTCCGGATGCAGGCAGCTTTCCAGAAGTGGACGGATGCAGCGGTATCCAAGACCTGTAACTTCCCTAAAACTTCGACGGTTCAGGATGTCATGGATGCCTATTGGCTGGCTTATGAAGCCGATTGCAAGGGCATAACAATTTATCGTGACGGCAGCCGCGAAGAGCAGGTTCTCTACGTTGGCGACAAATCCCGGAAAAAAAGTTCCCAAACCACAGCGGTTCAGCAACCTGCCTATGACAATCGCATCCACCCCCGTATTCGTCCCCAGGAAACCAGCGGAATTACAAAACGGATCCGTACCGGATTGGGAACGCTATATGTTACGATTAATGAAGACGAAACCGGTCTTTGTGAAATATTCACCAATATTGGCAAAGCCGGTAGTCAGGCGCAGGTAGAGTCCGAAGCAATCAGCCGGTTGATCTCCCTCTCCCTGCGTTCCGGTATAGATCCCCGGGATGTGATAAAGCAGCTCAAAGGTATCGGCGGCCCCAGCCCTATTTGGGAAAACGGCACTCAGATTCTCTCTACGCCCGATGCGATCGCCAAAGCCCTGGAATGGTATTTGGAAAAGCGCAAAGGTGAGAAAAACGGCGGCGCTAATCAACCGCATTTTTCCTTTAATGATATCGAGCCTGTCCAAACCGTTCAAAAAGCCGCCGTTTCAGCTAGGGGGAACAATCTTCAAAGTAACAACAAGAAAGCCATCACAACCTGCCCTGACTGCGGTTCAACAGTCTATCACGAAAGCGGCTGCGTAACTTGTCCATCCTGTGCGTATTCGAAATGCTAAGATAAGTACTTTTTCACCGGTGATATATCATTTTTCCGTACTCCCGAGTCATTTTTCATACTTGCGGAATGATTTTTCATGATACCAGTGGGTAATTTTCTCTTTATGCAGATTGTATGCAGTGAGTTACAGAGATGTCTTCAAAATTTTTGATGCTATCAAACTCTAACACTCTAAATCTTGTCAAAATATGATTCTTCGATTATTGTGGTCCCAATTAATTTTTTACATTCATCCGGATTCTTGATTAAAACATGTTCTAAAACTTTTCTTAATAAAATTACATCTTCTGTATTTTCTGGAATATTTCCATTCCATTCGTCGCTGATTCTTAATGCTATTGCTGATGCCCACATTTTCATTGTTGCTCCATAAAATTTATCCATAATTGATCCCAGTTTATTATATGAATCTTAATGCGTCTAAATAAAATTTCTGAACGATATGCAAATCCTTTTATATTAATAAATTCCTTTGTTTCTGTCCTTTTCCTTACAACAAACAATAAATATTTTAATAATATCTGTATGTTTCGTCATCGTGTATTTCAATGAACTCGTTATAAGAAATATTATATTCATTCAATATATTATCTACTTTTTATGGGTTTTTGTTTGATATCCAAGCCATAAAAAAATACATATTTCTTATTTTTATCACATCCCAAAAATTATTCGTATTAAAATTTTTATTTTATCGTAAATAATAAAGTATTTCTTTTTCTACATATGAAATTTCAAAAGATTTTGAATGCCATTCAGATACTTTATCATAA
>JAGHBC010000150.1 GCA_021161185.1 Fidelibacterota bacterium | reverse complement strand
TACGCATTACGAACAGTAAAACGATTATGATTACAATGATAACGATAGGAACCATTTTTTTCATATCCTTTGGCCCGAGATATGCCATGGTTCCCTCGACGATTGGGGTTCCGGCAACATAGATGCGCTCCGGCCCTTCATAGGATTTTGTCAGATCGAGAATCCGGTGGTAAAACTCTTGAGAAAATACGTCGTCTTCTATGTTGGCAACTATTACCGAGACGGTTTCATCATCGGATACGAGACGTCCGAATACCATCTCATTATTTCTGACATTTTGCTTCAATATCTCCAGCTTTTCAGAAGAGTCAGGAACTTTTTTGTAAAACGCCTTAACGTCCATACCACTTTCGCTACCGATAATATTGTCAGCGGTGTATAATGAGGTGACGTCGCCTTTATCGATTTCAGGCATTTTACCTAACTTGCGGGTAATATCCCTTATTTTTTGAAGTGTGCCGGCGTTATATATCCCGTTTTTATTCTCAATAGCGATGATAATTCCGTCTTTAATGTTAAACATCGCTTCGGCTTTATCGCTATAGACAAAAGCCGGATGATTTTGTGGCATATATTTATCGAGATCGGTTTCCATCCTGGAATTTGATTTCATCACTTTGAAAAATAATGCCGTAATAACCAGTAAGAATATGAGATTGACGGCGGGGAATTTGAACAGGATGTTAAATTTTGTTTTCAATGTACCTCCGTGTATGTGATTATTTACTAACGTCTCTGGGTAAAAAAATAATTAAAGCAACTTGGTTTCCGTTGTCGGTTTTGGAACTTTTACAACCAAAATACGAACGAGATGATCGGTTTTATTATAGATGCAATGCGGTATTTTCGCCGGACTCTCGATAAGATAATCGGCTTTTACTTTTTGTTTCTCCTTGCCGACCATAATAGTCGGCTCGCCTTCGAGAACGTAGAAGAAAACATCCACCGGCGTGATATGCGGTTTCAGAGATTCGCCGGATTGTAATGTGAGATGAACGGTTAATGCAAATTCGCTGTCGTAAATTGTAGCGGCGTTTACGTTATGAATATTTTTCATAGCGGGCTGTTTTTTAACATCAATGATTTTCACTGTTTACTCCCGTGTTAATATTTTTTTAAATGAATCACTAAGAATTTTACCTTCACTCTTCAGGTCAAAGGCAAAACCGGAAAGCCGCCATCTGGTAATTAGCAGGCGAATGGCGCCCATTAACATATTGGAGAGTTGTTCGGCGGGAACATCGGTGCGTATTTCACCTTTATCCTGCCCGTTTTTAATAATTTCAAAAAATGTGTTAATATTTTCACTCATAATCGAGAAAACTGTTTCTGAGAGTTGTTTATCGTTTTGAAATATTTCTTCAGAAAATATTACCGCCGTGATTATCGGCTTTGCAATAAACGTATCCATCTGTCTGGAAATAATCGCCGCGAGAATATCATAAGCCGGACGATCAGAAGGTATTTTGGCAAAATTGTCCCTGATCTGTTCCCTGAAGATGCTTAGGATTCCCGACAAAATGTCGAGTTTTGTTGAAAAATGACGATATATGGCGCCTTCGGTTAAATTAATACTTTTTGCTAAATTTTTGATAGTCAGGTACTGAATCCCTTTATCGGCGATGATGCCGATAGCGGCTTCGATGATTTCCTGTTGTCTTTTTGTAAATTCCGGCATAGTTCCTCTGTTAATGATAAGTAAATGTTTACTTACATGATATTCTATGGATATTTTATGCCGTTTGCAAGAAAAATTTTTATTTTTATCCGCTTTAACCTAAAATTAATTTGATAACAAGGAGATTAAGGGAAACATCGAACACATTGCGCCAATAACGCATTGCTGCTTTGGGAACTTCGATAAATTCATTCATCTGCAAAGGATACCGAACACCGTCGATATCCAGAATGCCTTGTCCCTGCAGAACATAAAACAACACATTCATCGGCATAGTGTGAGGTTCCATTGTGCTGCCGGGTTCAATGGAGAGGTGAACGATTTCCAATTGGTCAGACGCGTGAATTCGCCGCCCTTCAACGAGTGGAATTTTATAAAAGGGTGTGAGATCGGTAATGTTCTTTTTATTCATTAAATCACCGGGAAAGAAAACCTTGCGAAAATCTCGCGACCTTCGCAAGGTTTTAGTAATTAATCAATTACTCTCCTGCCATCATTGCAGCTACATCGGCTTTGACTTCGCCGATTGGTTTAATATCGAATTTCTCAACTAGCACTTTGGCAACGTTTGGCAACAGAAATGCCGGCAGCGTGGGGCCGAGGCGAAGGCCTTTGACGCCCAGATAGAGCAGAGCCAGCAGAACGGCGACAGCCTTCTGTTCGTACCATGCGAGATCGAAAGAGATCGGCAGATCATTAATATCATCAAGACCGAAAATCTCCTTTAGTTTCAATGCGATTACCACCAGGGAAAAGGAGTCGTTACACTGTCCCGCATCGAGCACCCGCGGAATGCCGCCGATGTCACCGAGATTCAGTTTGTTGTAACGGTATTTGGCACAGCCGGCAGTCATGATGATAGAGTCCTTGGGCAGCTCTTTCGCAACTTCTGTGAAGTAGGAACGGCTCCTCTGGCGCCCGTCACAACCAGCCATGACGACAAAGCGTTTGATGGCGCCGGATTTAATGGCATCGACAACCTTGTCAGCTAGTGCCATGACCTGGGCGTGAGCGAATCCGCCGACGATCTCACCGGTTTCAATTTCCGTAGGCGGCGGACATTTTTGGGCTAACGCGATAATTTCTGAAAAGTCCTTGGCGCCGCCATCTTTCCGATCCGGAATATGTTTTACGCCGGGATAGCCCGTCATGCCGGTGGTGAAGATGCGATCTTTATAGGTATCTTTAACCGGAGTGATACAGTTGGTGGTCATCAGGATCGGTCCATTGAATGATTCGAATTCACTGCCCTGTTTCCACCAGGCGTTACCGTAATTGCCGACGAAGTGTTCGTACTTTTTAAATGCCGGGTAGTAATTTGCCGGTAACATTTCGCTGTGAGTGTAAACATCAATGCCAGTGCCTTCGGTTTGCTTCAGCAGCTCTTCCATATCCTTAAGATCGTGTCCGGAAATCAGGATGCCGGGGTTGTTGCGCACGCCGATGTTGACTTTAGTGATTTCGGGATTGCCGTAGGCGGATGTATTAGCCTTATCTAGCAATGCCATAGTATTGACAGCGGTTTCGCCGGCTTTCAGAACAAGGTTAACCATTTCATCAACGGATAACTCTTTCGTTGTGGATGCCAACGCTTCCGTGAGGAAAGCGTAAACGTTTGGATCTTCATGCCCCAGTAAGGCGGCGTGATCGGCATAAGCGGCAATACCTTTTAATCCGATGATCAGCAGTTCGCGCAGCGAGCGAACATCTTCGTTGGCGGTAGAGAGTACGCCGACTTCCAAAGCCTTGGCGTGAAATTCCCCTACCGAATCAGCGGTCCAAAACACCGCTTCGGGGAGATCGTCATTAATGATGTCGGCGTGCTTTTCTTTCAATTCCTCACGCAGTTTGAGCGCTTCCCGTATTCGGGCAATGAAAACATCATTGTCGAAATTGGCGTTGGTAATTGTTGTAAACAGCGACTGTGCGATAAAGAGACCAGTTTTCGGATCGGTGTCTCCGGCAGCTTCGGCAACTGACGAGATGCCTTTCAGGACATAGATCAAAAGATCCTGAAGATTCGACGTAGATTCCCGCTTCCCGCAAACACCCCGCAGGGTGCATCCGCTATTTTTTGCGGTTTCTTGACATTGAAAACAAAACATACTCATTGTGTTTCTCCTTTTTGTTATGATTTTATCATGGTTAATAGCATTTTTGTCGTGGTCAACGCTTTAAGGGCGTGGGGCTCATTCGCCGGCATGATGATATATTCGCCGCTTTTTATCAAATGCAGTTGACCTGAAACGCGGATATCTATTTTACCCTCTAAGACCTGTACCAACGCATTAAAGAGCGCCGAATGTTCGCTTACTTTGTCGAAAGCAAACAGAATGACGGTTCCGGTAGGTTTAGAATCTCGCGACTCACGATAGCGTTTTCCTGGTAATCCAGTATTTGTGCCAATTGACCTTTTTGAACTTCTTGTGACTGACTCATAGTTTTCTCTTTATTGAATTTCTCCGTGAATAGAGATGACATTGACTTTGACCATCATCGTTTTACCGGCAAGTTCCGTGGCGCGTTGTATGATAATTTCGATACCTCCGCAGCATGGAACCGCCATTCTTACTATACTTATGGAATTAATTTGATGGTTCGCAATGATAGATGCAAGTTTTTGAATATATTGATCAATGGTCTGGTCCAATTTCGAGCAGAATGTTATGACGATTTTACTTTTAACAAAGCATTCATGGAAATTGGCAAACGCAAAGGGTACACAATCGACGGCAATCAGAAGATCGGCACTTTCGAAATATCCTGCATTGGAATTGATGAGCTGAAGTTGAACCTGCCACTGTTGCAAACGGCTCTGTAAACTGGCAGGTAGAGAAGGTGATGTTGCCGGTGACAATGAAATTGTCGGTGTGGTGCTTCCCGGACAACCACCGGCACAGACTTGATCGGTTACTTTGATTTCCGGAACCGGAAGACCTTTTTCAATGAGAATATCTTTGGCTTCCTGATAGAGTTCGAATTTGCCGTGTTCCAATAGGTGTTTGAGGTGAGCTTTGATCGTATTGGGACCGGCAGCGATGATGTTTTTCATCACAATTGCTTCATCGTAAGGTTCGGCTTCCCATTCCTCGGTACTAATGGCGTCTTCCGGGCAGTTGGGGATGCAGAAGCCGCAGCCGTTACATTTATTTTCATCTATTTTGATAATTTGTCGCTTCGTATTTGGCTTCCCTGATGTGTTTGTTAATACTAACTAACCCTACAGGTTAAAATTTTTTATTTCCTCTGAATGATCTTTTTAATTGTTTGCCATAAAGACATACCTTCGGATTTTAAATCAAAGGAAAAATTACTGTAACTCCAACGGTTGACCAGTAGACGCATTGAGCCTACAATAATCTGAAATAAATGGGAGTAGGGGATGTCCGAAGGGATGCTGCCTTCCAGTTGAGCCTGACGGATAGCTAAAACGAGTAGATTGCGGTGATTATTCATAATATCAAGGAATTTTAGAGATAGCTGTGTTTCATATTGAAAACTTTCGTCGGAGAACATGATTTTAGCGAGTGCATGATCTTTGGTAAAAAGTTGATAGCGGTTCAACAGGAATATTTCAATGCGTTCGATTCCCGTCAGACCGGGTTTCATCATCTCCTGGCGGAAAGACAGTGTTATTTCTTCAAAGTAGTCGAGTATTGCAAGCATAATATCCAATTTATTCTGAAAATGGCGGTAAATCGCCGGTTCGGAAAAGCCGATTTCCTGTGAAATATGCTTGATTGTGAGTTGCTGAATACCCTGGTTGGCGATCAGATTGATCGAAGTTTTGACGATTTGTTCCTGGCGGCTACTAAATTTTCTCATTATCCCTTGTTAGTTAATAATCACTAACAATAACTTAAATAAAGATTCTCCCGAGGTCAAGTCTTATTTTTGCAATTGCCTGAAAAAAAAGCGCCGGAGCCATGGAGTACGACATTAATCTCTGCGATCATTAATATATTGATCATCATGCAGTATGCGAAGTTGCAAACGATCGAAAGTCGTACAAATCATTTTACGAATCTCTCATCATCTTTTGATTTAGAAAGTTTATGCAGATTCTTCTCAAGCCATCCTATTTTCTCTACATCTCTCATGTCGAATTCCGGTACATAAGGTTTGATATCCAACAGGGGAGTTCCATTTATAATGTCTATATCTTGAATATGAAGTATATTTCCTTCAACTTTGACAAAGCGCACTATTGAAATACCAATTGGATTCGGACGAGCTGGCGCCCGTGTTGCAAATAATCCGTGTAATTGATTATCCATAAATGGCTTCACCATTAAGCTCCATCCCCTGGATAAATGAAAGTGGCATATTAAAATAATATGAGAAAAGCCGTCAATATCTTTTAAGCCTTCGGCATATTCTGGAAATACCTCAACTGTTCCACTTATGCCCTTGGCGCCGGCAGGTTGTATGGGTGTTCCTTTGGGTTCTTTGAACGGAGAATGAATAACTCCGATCGGTTTGTACTTTACCTCGTCCATAATTTCACCTCCATCTTCGTTTATCCAGTGTTAGCCATAGTAATTCAAAGGTTAAGATTTATGATTATAAAAAACAAATTGTTCAAACCGTCTACCCCCCCCCTGAGTGTATAAATTCAAATTTCTTGTCCTTTCCCAGATTATTCCAAACATAATTCCAATAAATGTCTACAAAAAGAATGCTCTAAATAAAAATTCTTTGGAAAAACCTGATATTAAGAAATAGTAAGTAGTGTCTGACCGAAAAGTAATGTTTTGCGAGTAATTCACATTGATTTTGTTTCCTGCTTTTCCCTTTTGTATCCATTCCGTATAGGGTTCAAAGATTGAAAATACCTTCTCTGAGTAGGGAATCTTCTCCTCTTTTAGAACACAATACGACGTTCAACCAAATCAATATGTTTATCTAACATCTCTTTGTAATACTCTAACTCAAGCAGATAGACAATCCTGACAATATCATCCACTGAAACCGACTGCTTAATCTCAGGTAAAGTCGCATCAATCTTTTGGTTCAATTTCTTCACAACATTCAAATATTCTCACACCTTCGTCTTACCCTTGATTCGACAACTCGAACGCCGTAAGTTCAGTAATATCAAGCGCATGACATTTTAGAACCTTTGAAGTTTCGGCACTACATTTTTCTTATGGTTTTTTCCGTTTCTTTAGGGGAAGTAG
>JAGHBC010000090.1 GCA_021161185.1 Fidelibacterota bacterium | reverse complement strand
TCTTTAGAGTATATCCGAAATAATATCGGAATGGCATGAAATATTCGACTGTAGATAAACCTTGCGAAGGTTTCAAACCTTCGCAAGGTTAGTAAGTTTTTAATCAATGACAAAAATGTTTATATTACCTCATAATCAAATGTTTACAGGATGGGAGGATAATATGTTTATTAGAAAGCTTATCGGGTCTCGAATTGCCCTGTTTGCCGGCATCTTTGCCTTTATTCTGACGGCGGGTTTGCTCATGAATTGCCAATCGGATCCGGCGGAAGCCCGTATCTGGATTGACAGCACCTTTCATCAATCAACGATCGACATGAGCAAATACAGCGACGGAATAGTCATTGCAAAAGTTGAACATAAATGGCAGGAGTTTGCCATAAGAGAACTGCCGGACGAGTTCATTGAATGGAATTCTAAGGCGAGGCTGGAAACTATTGATAAAATCAAGAAGGGACAGATGCCCCCTCTTAACGGTCCCCATAACGCCATGATAGCCAGCCACGGCAGAAAACGTTTCGACTCTCAGTTTTCGATTAACAATGCGGTGAAAGGGACGGGATTTATACCAAAAGAGGAAAATTTAAAGGCAATAATTGAAAAGCTTAATGCAACAATTGACAATCCTCTTGAAGACAAGATTGCGATTCTTGAGGATTTTTACCAGAACTGTGATTCGGTTTTCGATCGCACAAAGCTGGTGTCACTGGAATTATATTCTACGCCGGAGTTTGAAACCCAGTCTTTTTTAAACCAGATGACTGATCCCGGTGTTGCCATAGTGTACCTGGATATTCCAACTTATAAAATAAAAGCGATTGCCCAATTATTACACCCGGATGATCCGGAACTTACGGATTATGAGAAAAATGTGGTTGAATATATCAATCTTATCCACAGCTACTTTCACGGAGATTTTTCCAGGATGTTTATCGGTGTAATATATCACGTGGTGGAAGTTTATAATAGTTCGCCCACTAAGAACGGCAGAGGCAAGAAAATCTGAGAATCCGTGAAAATATTTAACCTTGTGAAAGCTCAACCTTGCGAAGGTTTCGAACCTTCGCAAGGTTTGCTTAATTCAAGGTTTGCTTATTAATTCCTCTTTTGCGATTTGTTTTAATTTCTTTTCTGTTTTTTCATAGTCGCCTAAATATGCCGTCATCATGCTTTGCCAAAGCTTGCCGTGGTTGGGAATGTTGAAGTGTAATAATTCATGAACAATAACATACATTCCTGATTCCTTATCCAGTTCCAACAGCTGTATATTAAAATTCAAATTGCCGTCGGTTGAACAAGACGCCCATTTATTCTTCATCGGACGCATTGCCAAAGATTTGATTTTAATATTCATTTTCGCGGCAAGCTGTCTGACCTGCTCTTTAAACTCTGCTTTATCTTTCCATTGAGCCATAATTTACAAGCCGTATGTAATGAATAAATGGTTAAACAATTCCTCAACAATTGACGCGACTTTGTCAATATCATCTTCTTCGGCAAGAATTGCAGAATAAACACCGGTGCGCAATTCTCTCAATTCTTTCCCGCTCGATTTCCAATTGGGATTTCTCAGGAATTCTTCTTTGATATTTTGAGTTACTTTTTCCGGGTTTGCAATATCTTTACCCGTTAAAATCCGGTAGATGAAAAAGATCAAACCGTCAAACCCTTTTTCCGCTTGTTCGGTTTTACGTTTTATGTCATCTTCATATATCCTGCAAATCTCGTCCAATGCTTTTTGCGTGCTTATTTGCCGGTTTTCGTAAAGTTCTTCCACGGCCTGAGCCCGTTCTTTCAGCCCAATTAAAAACGGGTCGTCTGACCGTTCATCGGCAATTTTCTCAATACTTTTTATCAGGTTAATGACCTTAATGTTGTCGTTGGTGTTTTTCGCTTTGATATATTCAATTGTCTTTTCATTGATTTCAAGGTGTTGATTGTTAGACAATGGATAAGAGCTGCCGATTCTTGTCTGTATCAGATCCTGAGTTTTTTGCTGGAACTCTCTATCTGCCTGAGTGCGCCTTGCATAGGCATTGCGAACAACTTTATAGATTGCCGACAGGGTTGCATAATCATCAATATAGGGGCGTAAGAATTTATCCGGCGAAATAATTTCATAGAGCATTTCTACTTCTTTGTACAGTTTGAAAAATTCTTTGCGTTTTGATTTATCTCTGAAATGAGCTATCAGGTTGTCGATGTCTTTATCGTTAAAGTTTTGAGCAATTAATTGCAGGTAAGGCGGTACATTTTCTTCCATTCTTGACTTAAACAGATGCTTGAGCAGGGCAATATCTTTGACTATGGCATTAATTTCTTCACTGTCAAACGCTAAGGCTTTTTCGAGATTTTCAAAAATTCCCACAAAATCCAGTACAAAACCGTGCGGCTTAATCATATCTTTCTGCTCGTTTTCATAAGGACGGTTGACTCTGGCGATTGCCTGCAGCAACGTATGGTCACGCATAGGTTTGTCAAGATACATTGCGTAAAGTATCGGGGCGTCAAAGCCGGTAAGCAGTTTTTCGGTAACAATCAGAATTTTTGGATACATGTCTGTTTTGGTAAAATTTCTTCGAATCTCTTTTTCTGTTTTTTTATCAAGATGATAACGCTTTAATTCCGCACTATCATTGTTATTGCCGGTATAAACCACTTCCGAATATTCAGGCGGCAGAAATTTATCCAGGGCTTTTTTATACATGGCGCAGGCCGGACGGTCAACCGCCACTAAAAAAGCCTTGTAACCCATGGGCTCAACATTTTCCGTAAAATGTTTTGCCACGTATTCAGCCACTTTTTCAATTCGCTCTTGTCCTTTCAGAAAATTCCGTGTATTGACAGCCCGTTCAAGAATTTTGTTCAATTCTTCAATGTCATTTACTCCATAAGCCTCAGCTAAATCTAAAAATTCCTTTTCAAGAATCTCTTTTGGAACCAGTAACTCATTGGGCGCCATTCCGTAGAATAGGGGCAAGGTTGTCCCGTCTGCAATACTGTCGGCAATGGAATACTTATGCAGATAACCTTTGGGCGGATCGTCAATTCCAAAGGTTTTGAATGTGCCTTTTCCGTAAACGGTTTTATCTACGGGTGTGCCCGTGAAGCCGATGAAAGTTGCGTTCGGAATGGCAGCCATCAGATAGTTGCCGAGATCGCCGCCGGTTGTTCGATGGGCTTCGTCTATCAATACATAAATATTTCTGCGTTTGTTTACATCGGCCGGCATATCATGGAACTTGTGAATCATGCTGACAATAATTCCCCGGTAGTCGTTTATGAGCAATTTTTGCAGGTCTCTAATGTGCTCTGCCGGAACAACATTATTGACACCGACAGAAGCAAGGTTCTTACGCATCTGGTCTTCCAGCTCGTTCCGGTCAATCATCAAAAGAATGGTCGGTTTCTCGCTTTGCGGCGCTTTAAAAAGCAGCTCTGCCGCCTTTATCATGGTGTAGGTTTTGCCGCTTCCCTGGGTGTGCCAGACCAATCCTCTTGTTTTTGTTTTTTCATGTGCTCGTTCGACTACCCTCTCAACGGCGGTTTTCTGATGCTGGCGAAGAATGTATTTGCTCAGTTCTTCGTTTACTTCCGCAAATATTATGTAATTTTTCAGACAGGATAGAATGTTTCGGATGTCGCAAAACGATTTGATTTTTGCTTCCAGATTCCCGATGGTTTCGACAAGCTCGCCGCCGGCTTCTTCCACCTTCCAGTTGAAAATATTTCGTTTGACAGTGTTCCAGGTAACGCCATAGGAAAAACCGATGCTTTCGGTTACCGTAAATATCTGCTGCGGTACGAAAAACTCCGGGGTTTCCCTGTGATAACGTCTGATCTGGTCGATACCGACGGCAAGGGCTTCATCGCTGGTGGCATTTTTACATTCAATAACCAAAACAGGAATTCCGTTAATCAGAAATACTACATCTTCGCGGTTGGCATATTGTCCGTTAAACAGATAGTATTCCTCGGTTACTTCATAGATGTTTTGCTCCGGTTCATCATAATTTATCAGAACAAGGTTGAATTCCCGGTTTTCCTTCGGACTGAAAAAGGTTTTTTTACCTTGCAGATAATTTAAAAATTCCCTGTTGCCGTGGATTGAAGGCAAGGGCAGGGAGAGTCTGCGAAGCAACTCTGCCTTGCTGTCTTTGAATTCAGGATTGAACTCTTTGACTTTTTCATAAAGCGTCTCGGTAAAAAACCAGGAAGCGTTTTTTGCTTTTTCTCTTGGCGATACACCGGTTCGGTCAAAACCTCTGCGTTCTTCCGCTTCGCTGCGGGAAACAAAAGTCCAGCCGACCTGTCCGCCCGGCAGGCGGATTTCTTCAGCATATTTCAATATGCGGGCCTGGACGCTTTTATGTTCGGTGGGGGTGCTCATTGTCTTGAATTATGATTTTTCCGATTTATTGATGGACTGTGATTTTTTGGGCTTCATCACACGCTTAAATTGGAGGGATGTATTACCAAAGTTTATCAGCAAACCAATTTCCAATCCATAGGCTTCCAGGTAGTTGATGGCTTGTGCCAGATGAACGTCTTCAAGTTGAACAACCGCCTTTATTTTGACCATAATATTTCCCTCTACAAAGAAATCGACCCTTCGGGTGCCAATAGCTTCGCCTTTGTAGAATATTTGCATTACATGTTCTCTGGAAAATGAAAGATTCTGCCGGGTCATTTCAATAGCCAATGCCCTCTGGTAAATTACCTCTTGAAAACCATTGCCTAAAATACGATGCACTTCCATGGCACATCCGATAATTTTACCGGTCAAACCAGAGAATTTATATTTTTCATTTACAATGTTATTCATCATCATAGTATTCATTCAATCATTTAAATCATAGTTCAAGACCATTTTCAAACTCAATCTCATGCACCCTGCGCTGTCCCGTCATTAGCTCGTGCAAAAGCGTTTTTAATAGGTCGGTGAGGGTTTGCTTTTTCTTTTCGTGAAATTCGATTTTTGTATCAAGCAATTCTAAACTACTAGCGATTTCCTTTTGCTCTGCTTTGTCTTTCGTAACGTAAATTTTTATCTGCTCAAACTGTCCTTTATTTAGAATTGGAACGGGACCAAAGGTTGCATGACTTCGCCAGTATTCACTTAATTGCAAAAGTAAATAATAGACGTAAACTGGATAATAACTATCAGAACAAATTATAGAGTTTATTTGCTGATTTGTGCTTGATTTTTCTTGGTAAGTCAGTCCAACCTTCCCAATACTTGAACCTATGCAAACACACATCACACTATTTTTAGGTAGCACTCTGCTAACTCCTAAACCCGCTTCAGAAATTTGTTTTTCTGATTTATAAATATATTTCGTAGTTCCTATATCTGCTGGTGCTATAAAGTCATAATCTGGGTTATTCCAATATTCTTCAATCTTTGTTCTAGGTGTAGTTCCAGTAATACATCTGCCTAACTCGCCAATTTTTATTTGCTCCCAGCTTTCCGGTACCGGCCCGATTTCGGTCTGTTTTTGTTTTTCCCCATACAATCCTTCGGTAAAGAGTTTTTGCATCAGGGCCTTTTTCAGCTCGGTGGTGGTTTTGATGAGCTTGTCCTGCTGCTCAATGGCTTTTTGGATCGTGGAAAGCACATAGGCGATTTTGCGCTGCTCGTTTAACTCTGGATGTGGAATATGTAATTCTGATAATCTGGATTTGGAAAGATTTGATAATGTAGTTTCGTTTGCCCTTCCAAAATAAACTTTGCCAAATTCAAATGCATAATAAAACCAATAACTTACGAATTCTGGAATTGTATTTTTTGTTAATCTTCTAACTCGATGTAAATGATTTTGATAATAGCAGCCACTTATTGCACCATCCCAAATTGCTGTTCTTCCCACGCTGCCACCTTCACATACCAACAAATCGCCTTTCTTTAATTCGTATTTTTCTTCTTCAGACTTAGTGAAGTTCATTTGATCTAACTCATCTAAATCAAGTCTTCCCCAAAAAATATTTTTTGTTCTTAAGAAAGGTTTCTGATTATCACCTATTCTATTCTTTTTAGATACTTGTTTGCCTTGTTGTATAGAAAAAAAATTATCAATTCTGTTTACTTCCCAGTCTATTGGCATAAGTCCTATTTCAGTTTTTTTCCACTCTTCCATCATT
>JAGHBC010000136.1 GCA_021161185.1 Fidelibacterota bacterium | reverse complement strand
TTGAAATCAGAACTCCCGGTTTATCACAGATTATGACATTTTATTTTACGAATTCATTGAAGTAAATCACTGTTTTTTCAATATCAGGTCAGGAGTTCTGACTTTTTACGAAACCATCAACTTTATATTTTAAATATCAAATGTTTTCAGATACACCTGTGACACAAACTATTTTCGGAGGCTGAGATTAGAGAAAGCGATCTTATAATTTGCATTTTTAAGTTTGCAATTTACAATTTGATATTCTGGTTTATCCAGGTTCGGAAGTTAATTTATCAGGAGCTGTGTACGAGCCCCGTACGCACGGTTCTGTGAGAGGGATAAAGTAGGATTAATTAATCTTTCTTTACCCTACTCGATTACGTGCTGTTTTCCTCGATAAAATTGAGAACTTTTTTTTCGATAATATTGCGGGTAATCCGAAACGCCATAAGTTTGCGCTCATCGTCGCCGATAATACGAATCGGATCATCAGTAAACCAGTTGATCGTTTTATAATCTCCGGGAAAATCGGGGCAACTAAGCGCGGCAACTTCACAGAGTGGAATCACATAATCAAACGTGGTTTCAGCATACTCGCCAACATATTGGGAATAGTGGTCTTCCATGGAAATGCCGACTTCACTCATGACCTGTTTGGTAAAACGGTGAATGCCGGCTGGTGTTATTCCGGCGCTGAAGACCTCGAAATTATCACCTCCGTGAGCCTTTAAAAACGCTTCGGCTATCTGGCTCCGAACGGAGTTCCCGGTGCAGACAAAAAGAACCCTCTTTTTTTGGGTTGTTTTGCAGAATTCCGATTTTTTTTCATCTTTTTGTGCTTCACTCCGGACCATACCGTTTTTCTTTACCACGAAAGCTCCTTTTTTGTTGTTCTAATATAACCCTTTAAGGTGATTTTTTACAAACGGAATATTTTTGGAGAAAAATTTATCCCGAATTTTGTATATTAAGATATGGTTTCATTTGATCAAATACAGGATTTTGCCCGCCATGAAGGATTTGTCGCAGCGGGAATATCACAACCGTTAGCTGCTAATATCTATAGTAATCGACTGAGTGAGTGGATTGAATCGGGATATCATGCTGATATGAGCTGGATGGAGCGAAATCCGGGAATGCGAAGTGATTTACAGGCGCATTTTGCCTGGGCGAAGTCGGTATTGGTAGTCGCCGACAGCTATTATAGTGGAACTTCTTTTTCTATAAAATCACCCTGTTTTTCGAAATATGCGCTTGGGATTGATTATCATAAAATTGTAGCCGAAAAGCTTCAAAATATTTTAAACTCTCTGATAAAGATTGATCGGAAAATAGTAGGTAAAATATATGTGGATACAGGCCCTATATTGGAGAAGGCTTTTGCAGAGCAGGCCGGCCTGGGCTGGATCGGGAAAAACTCAATTTTTATTGTGAATAACATTGGTTCCTTTTGCTTTCTGGGTATTTTGATCCTGAATGTAGCGTTGGAACCGAGCCGGGCGGTTAAAAACCGTTGCGGTAATTGTACAAAATGTCTAGATGCCTGTCCAACTGGAGCGATTATTGAGCCGGGATTGGTTGATTCGCGAAAATGTATTTCTTACCTGACCATCGAAAAGAAAGGTGCTTTTTCTGATCGAGAAGTAAAATGGTTAAATAATTGGCTTTACGGCTGCGATATTTGCCAGGAAGTATGCCCCTGGAATAAGAAATGGTCTTCCAAAACCGGTGAAATTCGGTATATAGATCGAATTTCTAATCTTGATAGAAGTCTGGATGATTGGTTAAAATTAACAGCGGAAGAATTCAATTGCTTATTCAAAAACAGTTCACTAAAGCGCCTGAAATATGAACGTTTTAGAAGAAACCTTATGGCGCTAAACAACAAAAGTTTTTTTTAGATAAGAAAGGACGTAAATTTGAATATGAAGACAATAAATCACGACAAAACAAATACAATAATTGCAGTAGATGCAATGGGTGGCGATCATGCGCCTGATGAAATCGTGATGGGCGCTGCGGTTGCATCTTTGGAGTCGCCCACTCGGATTATTCTTGTTGGAGACCAAGAGAAAATCAAGGCGGTTTTAGAGGAAACAGATTACCGTCAAGATCGAATTGAGATTTTACATTCCGACCAGATAGTTACCATGGAAGATACTCCCAGCGAGGCGGTCCGGAAAAAACCTAGATCGTCTTTGGTTATGGCGGCGAAATTATGTGGTCGGGGCGATGCTCATGGAATGATTTCAGCCGGAAACACCGGGGCATATGTTTTATCTGCGGTTAAATATATTCCGCGGATAAAGGGTGTCCGGAAAACGGCGATAGCCACGGTTTATCCTACCCGTAACTTCCAGAATCGGGCTGACAATTTTGCTTTGTTGTTGGATGTTGGTGCCAATATTCACTGTAGCAAAGAAGAGATGGTCCAATTTGCCCTAATGGGAAAGATTTATGCATCGGATGTCAAGGGTGTTGAAAATCCCACCGTGGCCCTGTTAAATATTGGCAAGGAACCCTACAAAGGGGGGGCGGTGCTTTCGGGGGTTTACTCTATTTTAGATAGCATGCCCAACCTTAATTTTATTGGAAACATCGAAGGCAATGATGTGATGAAAGGCCTGGCTGACGTTGTTGTAACCGAAGGTTATGTGGGTAACATCGTTATGAAAACCATAGAGGGGATTGCTGAAACCGCCTCTCACCTGGGACGATATGCATTCAAACATCGTTTTATATGGCGTCTTGGTTTGATCGCCCTGTCCGGTGGCATTCGTCAAATGAAACAGCTGACCGACTATTCCGAATACGGTGGTGCGCCTCTGCTTGGATTCAGCAAAATTGTTATCAAGGCTCACGGGTACTCAAAGGCAAAAGCGATTACCAATGCCATCAAACTGGCTGTAAAAACTCACCGCGATAATGTTTGCGGTCTGATTGAACAAGAGATCAAACAGATGAAATCCCAGTTCGAAAGCGGGTAGTTTGCCAACCGGACATATTTCACACTCTGTTTTTATATCGGATAATATCAAATTGAAAAGGGACTGCTTATTTAAAAAGCATGCTTGCTGGTATGATTTAAATACGGTTTTATTTATTAATTGAAATAAAAGTCAGAAACTTATATATTTATCTTGCACATCATAAACGGAAGAGGATAATATATGTCAAAATTTTCACTGGTAAAAAGTGCGGCGGTTCTGGGTATTGACGCCTATGTAGTAAATGTTGAATGTAATTTGAGTCGGGCGGAGGTACCGCGTTTTATTACGGTCGGCTTGCCGGAGGGCGCGGTCAGAGAGAGTAAAGAAAGGGTCTGGTCGGCGATTAGGAATGCCGGATATTATATCCCCAGTAATAAAGTTGTGATCAACCTTGCGCCGGCGGATATTCGAAAAGAGGGTAGTGCCTTTGATCTCCCGATTGCCATCGGTATTTTAAGCGCCGCTCAAATTGTTTCACGGAAATTGCTGGATGACTATATTATTCTCGGAGAGCTGTCGCTTGATGGCACATTAAGAGGTATAAAAGGCGCCCTGCCAATATCGGTTTCTGTTCGTAATTCGGGGATAAAGGGGCTCATTCTACCGATAGAGAACGCAAGGGAGGCGGCTATATCGGGCGGACTGTCAATTATTGGGGTTGAATCCCTGCAAGAGGCGATGAACTTTCTCAATGGAAACCATACGCCCGCGCCGATCGAGGTCAACGTCAACGAACTTTTTGAAGAGAGGCGCAAATACGAGCTGGATTATGCCGACGTAAAGGGGCAGGAAAATGCGAAACGGGCGCTTGAGGTTGCCGCATCCGGAGCCCACAATATTATTATGATCGGTCCCCCGGGATCCGGAAAAACCATGCTGGCTAAGCGCTTGCCGTCGATTTTGCCTAACCTGACTCTGGAGGAAGCTTTAGAAACAACGAAGATTCATTCTGTTGCGGGACTGGTGCCGCCGGGGGAGGGTATTATTGCCACCCGTCCTTTTCGTTCTCCTCATCATACCATTTCGGATGCTGCTTTGGTTGGCGGGGGTAAGATTCCACGTCCTGGTGAAGTAAGCCTTAGTCACCACGGTGTTTTGTTTCTCGATGAATTGCCGGAGTTCAAAAAAAATGTTCTTGAAGTACTACGCCAACCGATGGAAAATGGTTATGTAACTATCAGTCGAGCCCAATTGTCGCTATCATATCCCGCCAATTTTATTCTTGCCGGGGCAATGAATCCGTGTCCCTGCGGGTACAGTACCGATCCGAACAATGCCTGTTCCTGTTCTTCCGCTATGATCCAGAAATACATGTCCAGAATATCGGGTCCGTTATTGGATCGGATCGACATTCACATTGATGTTCCTGCCGTTAAAGTTTCTGAATTGTCTTCAAAAGCGCCGGGCGAACCATCGATAAACATTCGCGAACGCGTCCAAAAAGCGCGTGAAATTCAATTATTGCGATTTAAGGATTTTGACGGTATCTATGCCAATGCTCATATGGAAACGAAATTGATTCGGCGGTTTTGCAGAATTGACACGGTTGGCGAAACCTTACTGCAAAATGCCATTAACAGGCTGGGATTGAGTGCCCGAGCCTACGATAGAATATTAAAGGTATCACGCACAATCGCCGATTTGGCTGCTTGCGAAAATATTCAACCCGAACATCTGGCTGAAGCCATTCAGTACCGCAGCCTGGATCGTCAGTTGTGGCTCTAATCCCATATCTCTTCAATAAGGTTTATTGATAAAATATTTTTCTGGCTTTGCATTTACGGAGGCAATTACTTAAAATCAAAGTATCTTGAAATGCTTAACAACCAACATACTTTGGAAATGATTTATGACTCAGCTGGAACTTACAATCTTAGGAATAGTTCGAGAAAAGCCCTGTCATGCCTATTATGTGGAAAAAATTATTAAGGAAAGAGGCATAAGAGAGCGATTAAACATTGGTTTTTCAACGATTTATTCCACGCTAAAAAAAATGGAGAAAAACGGCTTACTGGAAAGCCGGTATAAACCCCAGGAAAACCTGCCGGGGCGCAGAATCTATTCGGTAACCTACAAGGGAAAACAACTTTTAATTGAAGTCCTGAAAAAAGCCCTCTCACAGCCCCAGCGGGAACCTTCCCTGTTTGAGACCGGAATAGGTTTTGGGGCTTATCTCAGCCGGGAGGAATTAAAAGAAGCGCTATCGCTGTACGATTCTGAATTGGGCCGGTTAATCCAGGTAAAGATTCATGAACTTACGCATTTCAAGAGTACCGAAGCGCTGGACAGAGCCTTGTTGACCCGCCCCCTCACCTTGTTGCAGGCAGAGAGAAAGTGGGTTCGGGAATTGTTGGGGAATTTGTAAATATCCATTACAGGGATAAGATATGGACAATTGGATTGATTATCTTTCGGCCAACCCGGTTTTGGCATTAGCCCTGGTTGTTGTGTTGGTGTTGTTTCTGTTTATGGTTTTAAGAAAATTAATAAAGTGGGCGATTATCTCTTTTGTTATTCTAGTTGTTGCGGTTGGTTTCTCATATAATGAAGCCCAGAAACAGCCCCAAATTATTCGGGATTTAATAAAAAACAGAGAAAAGGTTTTTAAAGAGAGTGAAAAAGCCGCCGAAAAAACAATTGACAAACTAAAAAAAAGCATCAAAGATAAGTCTTTTAAGTAAAGTATAAAACATCATGCCGCACTACTGTGGTATTTTCACAATAGACAAATATTATTTCGTGCGCCTGCGCCGGGCGCCAAGTTAAAAACTCTTTCTGCAATCTCATCGTTTTCATTCGTTAAACCTAAAAATTATCCAGCAGGAGGAGACAAAATGCCTAAATATATACCAGAACCTTTTAGAATTAAGGTTGTAGAGCCGATCACAAAGATCACCCGCAAAGAGCGCGAACAAATAATAAAAGCCGCCGGCTATAATGTATTTAATATTCCATCGGAAAAAGTATACATCGATCTGCTGACCGACAGTGGTACTGGCGCCATGAGTGACAATCAATGGGCGGGGATGCAATTGGGCGATGAGTCCTATGCTCATTGCCAAAACTGGTTTCACTTTGAAGAGACAATTCGCCGGATTACGGGATTAAAACATATAATTCCAACCCATCAGGGGCGTGTAGCTGAAAATCTCCTTTTTTCCACTGTTTTGGAAAAGAACATGGTCGTGCCTAACAATAACCACTTTGATACTACTAGGGCGAATATATTAGCTAATGGCGGTATACCGCTTGATCTGGTGATAGATGCGGGCAAAGATCCCGATCTTATTCACCCCTTCAAGGGTAATCTTAATATTGATAAACTTGAAGATACCGTTCGGAAATACGGAAAGAATAAAATTCCCCTGGTGATGATCACAATTACTAACAATTCAGGCGGCGGTCAGCCGGTGTCCATGGAAAATATCCGCCAGGCGAGAGCCGTGTGTAACCGGTACGGAATACCGCTGTTTTTTGATGCGTGCCGGTTTGCGGAGAACGCCTTTTTTATTAAAACCAGAGAAAAGGGCTATGAAAATAAAACAATTCCGGATGTCGTTCGGGAGATGTTTAGTTATGTCGACGGGTGCACAATGAGCGCCAAAAAGGATGCGCTTGTCAATATCGGTGGTTTTATTGCTGTAAACGATGATTCACTGGCCGGAAGACTGAAGGAAAAACTGATCCTGATAGAAGGATTTTTTACTTATGGTGGATTAGCGGGGCGTGATCTGGAAGCCGTTGCGCGGGGATTAGTTGAAGCTCAGGATGAAGATTATCTGGCGTACCGCATAGGTCAGGCAAAGTACCTCGGTGATTGTCTAGAAGAAGCAGGCGTTCCTTGTTTAAAACCAATTGGCGGACATGCGGTGTACATTAATGCGCGGAAATTTTTCGATCATATTCCTCAATGTGAGTTTCCCGGACAGTCGCTGGTGGTCAACCTTTATCTTCACTCCGGGATCCGAGCTACTGAAATCGGGAGCTATATGTTTGCTCATAAAGACCAAAAAACCGGAGAAATAATTTATCCCGATATGGACCTGGTGCGCCTGGCGCTACCCCGGCGGGTGTATACCGGAGGACACCTGGATTATGTTGCGGAATCGTTAAAAGAGCTATATGCAATCCGACATAGTGTGAAGGGTATGCGTATTGTTGAGCATGGAAAATCGGCGTTGCGCCACTTTGTAGCGCGACTAGAATTTATTGAATAACCAGATATATTTTCCCGGGGAGGTCGAATGCAGAAATTATTCTATGGGCTTATCGGATTGTTTTCAATTTCCGGTATTTTATTGTCGGAGGTGCTGCCAATAATTCCGTCCCCCCAGGACGTTACATTCAGAGAAGGGAACCTGGAAATATCAGATAGTTCCGAATGGTATCTAACTTTGAGTGGGGGAGAATTACAGGGGCAGCCTGCGGTTAATTATTTGGTGCAAACAATTCAAGAGCAGTGTAAATGTCCGGTTAGTATCCTGGAACTTTCCATGAAAAAAGCCACCGGATTGTATTTTATCAGACTGTCTTCCTCCGGGCCCTATTCAAGTCTTCCGGAATATCATTTTCCTGAAAACATGTTAGATGAAGGATATATTCTTGATATTTCCACCGGGGGTATAGTCGTAGTTGCCCCGTCTCCGAGGGGATTGTTTTACGGTGCCATGTCCCTGATTCAAATGATCCGCGCCTCAGAATCGGGAAAACTACCCTGCGTGTTAATAAAAGATTACCCCGCTCTGGCATGGCGGGGAATATCCGATGATATCAGCCGCGGACAGGTATCGGCGATGGATAATTTCAAGAAGATTATCCGCTTTTTAGCCGAATATAAATACAATATCTATATGCCCTATCTTGAGGATGTTATCCAATTGGAATCCTATCCTGACATTGGCAGCGGACGCGGCGCGTTGTCCCAAGGCGATATTGTGGAAATTCAGGAATATGCGGCACAGCACTATGTCAGGGTTATTCCGATTTTTCAAACCCTTGGACATTACGAAAACATTCTGAATATGCCGGAATATATGAAATATGCAGAATATCCCGGAGCCGCTTCCTTAAACAGCAATGCAAAATCAACCTACCGTTTTCTGTTTCGCATGCTTGATGAGATCATACCTCAGTTTAATTCGGAATATTTTCATATTGGGGCAGACGAATCCTGGGATGTTGGTCGCGGCGCTACCCACCGGCTGACGGATGAAATTGGCGTTGCTGCGGTCCACGCAAAACATTACCATAAAGTATATGAAAAGGTCAGATCTTTTGATAAAAAAGTGCTAATGTATGGCGATATTATTCTACGCCATCCCGAGATTCTGGATTTAATACCGCACGATATTATTATTGTGGATTGGCACTACCTGCCAAATGATGTATATCCATCGGTCGCAAAATTTAAAGAAGCCGGTTTCGATGTGCTGGTATCCCCCGGCATTCACAACTGGAACAATCCGATTCCCAATTATACCAGTGCCTTGATCAACATTGCCAATATTAACAGACAGGGTTTTCGTGAAAATGCTTTGGGTACAATTGTATCAAATTGGGGCGATTACGGAGGACCTAATTTCCGCGAGCTGAATTATCCCGGTTATGCTGTCGGAGCAGAATCCGCCTGGAATCCCGAGCACGCCGTAAATGAGACTATCGCCGCACGGTTTTTTGAACAGTATTGCGGAATCAGTGATTCGCGGATAGATGCGTTGATGTTCCATTTAAGTGAAATTGCTTATCATACTAATTTTAAGGAGATTTGGAGAGCGCCTTTTCACCTGGCGCAGGAAAATTCGAGCGAACGTCTTATCCGTTCTAAGCGATTAACGGACAACAGTAAGATTGCTTTGCAGTTGATTGAAGACTTACGCAAGAAAGCTGTGAGAAACGAAGGTTTTTTTGATTATCTGGCCCTTGGCGCCAAGCTGGGCAAATTCATGGGTGATAAAATATATTTTTCCCGGAGCATAGAGCGCTTAAGAGCAGCCCAGAAATGTGATTCTGCCGAGTGTAAAAAATTGGTTAGCGATTGCGGTGGTCTTATTGAAACGGTAAAGGGGTTTGAAAAGGAATACCGGGAACTTTGGCTGCGCACCAATAAACCGGATAATTTATCCCGAATTATCAATTTGTTCCGTCACCAGTGTGCCTATTTTGAGGACGCGCGCAACTATTTGGTCGATTACAACCTGAATATTCCCGGAGATTTGTCCTCAAGCTGGATATCATCGGCAAAAGAGATCAAAGATTTAAAGCAGCAGAAAATCTATTTGCGTAAGGAGTTTACCCTTGACGATCGAGAACCGATCGTCAGCGCAGATTTGCAGTTGATTGCAAATTCTAACGCTCAGATATATGTTAATGGGAAAAATGTAGGAACGGTGCAGGCGACAAAATCTCTTTCGTTGTTGGTGGAAAATCAACGGGTTGGCTGGTGGCGAATTGAAGATTTAGTCAAGGGTGGTAAAAACACCATTGCCTTAGAGGTGCAGAGCTATAGAAAGGAATGGCCCAGCGCGGCAAATGTGTATTTGAGATTAATCGCCGACACCGGGAATATTTTAATAATTGAATCCGATAGCAGTTGGGTGTGTACCCACAGTCCCAAGAGGGGCTGGAAGACCGGCTCTGTTTCCGGAAAAAATTGGGAATCGGTGACCGTCTGGCAAGAAGCGCCCTGGCAAATTTCACCGCCACTATTCGATTTTGGTTTTAGTTCGAGAATAGAATTCTGAGATTTTCATAAATCACGCTAAAAAATATTATGTGACAATAAACTTGCATTTGGGCTGTTATTGTTAATATTTTTACGGTGTGTTTTTGAAATTGGAATGGAATTATAAAAGAGAAGTGGGAAGAATGACTTACTCCCGTCTATATTTTGCCTATGCCGACAATATGAATGAAAATGTTGTTCGTAACATTTGTCCCGGTGTGACTTTTGAGGGTGTGGCGGAGCTAAAGGGATACCGGATTACTTTCAACTCAGAGGGGCAGATAACGATTGTTCCGGACAATAGCAGTTCTGTCTGGGGTGTGGTTTGGTGTTTATCGCTGAAAGACATTCATTTGCTGGATAATAAAGAAGAGGAGATGCTGGGAGCATACGAAAAAAAGTCGTTAATTGTTAATTTTTTAGACGGGCGTACCGCAGAGGCTTTTTTGTATCTGACCGATGTTGGCAAAAAGCCATCCCTTAATAATTCCTTAATGGATTTTTTGATCGAACAGGCTCAATATTGGGCTTTACCGACTGCATATATCAGCTATCTGAAACAAGTTCGGGGAAGTAATGGGTAGCAAATACTATTTCATCAATAAGATTTTTTTGTGGAGTATAAAGCTGCGAGCCCTCATGCGGCACAGATACATTCCGCCCGGAACCGGAGAACCGTTTGAATCCGTACCGTTCCAATGAGTCTCATAAATCCCCGGTGGGTGATTGCCCGAAGCAAGAGTTTTTACCCGTTTTCCCAATACGTTAAAAATAACTATTTCAACTGGACCAAACTCGGGTACTTCATACTGAATGGTTGTCTCCAGGTTAAAAGGATTGGGGTAATTCTGGTGGAGAACATAGCGATCGGGCCTTAAGGCGTCGCCGTAAAATTTTCTGTACCCAATCGTGGTAAACACAAAGGGTTTTTTGTTACTGTTGGAACCCCAGATTTCATGTCCCCTATTGTCAACCGCCACTACTTTCCAGAAATACTTTGTCTGACGCTCCAGGATTCCCAGGGGAGAAAAAGTTATAGTATCACTATTGGAATTTGTGATTAAGATTTCGTTTGTGTTTGTATAAAACAGGCTGTCTGTTCCGTAAAACAGAGTATATCTTATTTTGCTGTTCAGATCTTTGTCTGTAGCGGCGCTCCAGCTGAAAGATACATCGGTCTCGACGGAATCCTGGTAAAACCAGGGAGATAACAGTTGAAAAGATTTTGGAGGATTGTCAATAGCGTTGACGCCGAAATAGTTAATATTTGACCAGTCAGATCTATTACCGTCGGGATCAACGACGGCAACCTGGTAGCCATAATACTCATCTTCTGCTAAATTTGGTAATTGGAGGCTCGGTATGCCACGTTCACTGTGGCTGTAATAATATTTTTTAGGCTTTTTAGTAAGGAAATAGCGGACGATATAATATAGGTCTCTTGCGGTCTGATCGGGATCCGGATCGTCAGATGCTATCCAACTGATTAAAGGAGTAGGAGTGTTGACAATAACGGAATCTTTTGGCAGAAACCCAGTTTTAACGACTAATGGCGGCTCGGGATTTTGATTGGTTATGAAAGAGATAATCGATGACCAGGGCGAACGAGCGCCATGGAGATCAATAGCTCTGACGCGATAAAACCATTTTGTGTTTTCAGAAAGCGATTCCGTAATCTGCAAGAATGGTTCCCCGGCATTAACAGGGATTATGAGTGTCTGACCTTCTGGAAACAGTACGCTTTGGGATATTTCTAATTCATAAGAGATGCTTTGTTGCAGGTCGGAAAAATCGGGATCACCGGCGGGCTCCCAGCGAATGAGAGGGGCTTGCGTTTTTATGATCTTACCATTTGAAGGCGAAAAACCACTCGTTATACGATTGGGAGGATCATTTTTCTCATTGTAGATAAATCGCAGCGGGGTTTTGGGCGGCGGACAGGTTAACCCCGACCGGTCTACGGCTAAAATCCGCCAATAGTACATCTCATTGTCTTTTAGGCGGTTTTTGCCGGGAATGGATTGTAATGAGACACTTGATAGGTTTTCAGATGGTAACATTAAAGAGTCACGCCGGGTTGCCAATTGTCCGGGAGGGATTAGATATCTGATTGCCGAGGGATAAAAATTTGAGGATTCATTGATTTCAATGAAATAGGAGACCGAATCGCCCGGATCGGGGTCACTGCAGTTTTCCCACCAGAATCCGTCATTCGGAGAAACTTCCGTCAGATCTTTAGGCGAAATAAGATTTACCGGTCCCACTGGTGGTTCATTAAATTGATCTATCCAAAAGCTGTGGACTCGCGACCAGTCGGATTTACTCTCTTCCAGGTCGATTGACCGAACCCGCCAAAAATATTGTTTGTTTTCAAGGAGCCTTGTTTTTAATCTGATGTTGGTTTGATTATAAGGACATTCTAGAACAATATATTTTGAGGCATTGAATGTTGAATCAAGACTTATCTGAATGCTGTAGCAGATCTGGTCGGAAACGTCGGGGTCGTATCCCGGATTCCAGCGGAACAGAGGTTTTTGGGTTTGAATTATAGTAGAATCCGGGAAAAATCCAGAAACAGGCGCTTTTGGAGGGGTATTAATGTTATCATCATATTGAAAAAAGGCGTCTGTCCGGGCGGACAACGCCCTGCCGCCCCAATTATCAGATATGCCTATCTGAATATCATAAAAACCGCCATCAACCAATCGTCTTAAATCTATCCGCTGAAACGAGTAACGAACGATATTATTATAGCTTAAATCAATATCCATCATTAGTCGAAAACGGGATAATTTGAGTAGAGAATCGGAAAGATGATCAATGAACAGCGGTTCTTTGCTGGTGTGATCAAGGATGATCAGGTCAAAAGAAAGCCGGTCGGCAGCATCCTGGTCGTTTTCGAATTGCCAGATTATATGACTTTCGGGAGTCATAATTTGTCCGTTTAGCGGTGCAAAAACGATAGGAGGCGAGGGATTTTGATTGCCGGTGTTTAATGTAAACGAGCCGACCTGGCTGCTGCTTTGGCTCAACCCACCCTTGTCGACCGCTATTATTTTCCAGAAATAACGGCGGTGATTTTCAATATTTTGCGGTAAGAATTGAGTTTGAGAGGACGGGGTTCGCTCAACGGTAACCCGATACTTAAAATCGGGGACAATTGAGTACTTGACGATGTATTTCTCAATACCCTTACCGAGCGAGTCGTCCGGATCAACCGCCGGATTCCAGGACAGGACCGGGATTTCGTTTAATGTGTCGCCCGACACAGGGTAAAGCAGATCGAAGCGACCGGGCGGATCATTAATTCTATTCACATAAAATTCCACCGGTTGACACCAGGGTGAATATTCGACCCCATCGCCGGAACGTATCCGGGCAAAAAAACGGGAATTGTCAGGTAGTGTTTTGGTGACTAGCAGATTATTCCCGGACAAGCCGCTTACCAATGTGTCAAATATTATGCCGCTCGCCTGTAAATCTTCGGTAATTTGAAAATTGTATACGAGTTCGGAGGACGGAACCTGGAGATCACCGGCAGAAGTAATAGGGAACGACATAATCTCATCTTCGAAAACAGATGGTTTCTCAAGCAGTATTTTGGGCGTTTCCGGCGGAGTGTTCATTGTAAAATAAATATTTTCCCAGGAAGACCATTCATATTCAGGGTGAAAGGCGCGGATGGAAAAAGAGTAAGTATTTCCGTCGGTGAGAGCACCCAGGCAGATATATTGAAAACGGGTGCTGTTATAAGGTCGGGGGTTGGAACGCCAGATTGTGGAGTCGCCGCTG
The DNA here is from genome assembly GCA_021161185.1 of Fidelibacterota bacterium. Taxonomy (GTDB): domain Bacteria; phylum Fidelibacterota; class UBA2242; order UBA2242; family UBA2242; genus DPVY01. The sequence goes on along the minus strand of JAGHBC010000136.1, from coordinate 8,156 downwards.
TTTGTTATTTGGGCGATAATCATATCGACCAGCATGTTTTCCGAAGAGTCCGTATATGACCAGTGAAATGTCGGTGCGTGATTAACACATTGACGAGTGTCCTCTTCGCCATCAATGACAATATTTGTAATTTTAAAGGGTTTTTTTAGACTGTTCCGGGCAAAAGCCCCCATAAAAACAATTGATTGGCAAAAGATCAGGCAAAAAAAATATTTTATTAGTTGCTTCGCTAATCTCATTTCTTTCTAATTTAGATAGACGGGCGTTTATCCAACAAGTTTGTCGAACAGACTGTCTACTTTTTGATACAGTTGATCCACAGGGCCGTTGTTTTCAATGACAAAGGAGGCTAATTTCCGTTTTTCCTCTTCAGACATTTGAAGTTCCATCCGTTTCAGGATTTGTTCTCTCGAAAGATTTCCACGACGGATAGCCCGGGCGATCCGAATTTTATATGTTGAATATATTAACACGGTGTAATCAAGATGGCTGTCGAGACCGGACTCGAAAATTAGCGGCGCATCGATGACCAGTAATCCGTCCTGACCTTCAGTCTCCTCACGTTTTTTCTCGAATGCTTTGATGACATAGGGATGAATGATATTATTTAAAGCCGTCTGATTCTCTTCATTGCTAAAGGCAATGTTGGCAAGCTTCCCGAAATCAAGATTTCCGTGATTTTGTATATTAATTCCAAACACATCGGAAATTTGTTCTTGAACTTCCGGTACGGTAAGTAAGATTTCTTTGGCGACGCTATCGGCGTCAAAAATTACCGCCCCCCTCTCTTTTAAGCGTTGACATGCGGTGCTTTTGCCTGCCCCTAATCCGCCTGTGATGCCCAGTGTAACCACGGTAATTAGTCCTCCAATTGACGGTTAATGTTTATTTGAACCTCTTCCGGAGTTCCCGAGGCGTTGACGGTTTTTAAAATGCCCCGGGATTTATAGAAATCGATTAACGGCTCAGTCTGTTTTTTGTAAACCGTCAGCCTGTTTTGAATTGTTTCGATGCGGTCGTCATCCCGCTGATATAATTCTCCGGAGCAGACATCACAGATCCCGTCAACTTTGGGCGGCATTGTCATGAGATTGTAAACCGCCTTGCAACTCCGGCAGGTGCGCCGGGCTGATAAGCGCGCGACGATTTGTTCTTCCTCTGCCTCAAGAAGTAAAACGGCGCTTAAATTATCGCGATGCTTTTCATATAGTTTCTGGAGCCCCTCAGCCTGAGCAATGGTTCGGGGAAAGCCGTCGAGGATATAGCCTTTGGGGGCATTATCTCCAAACAAAGTGTCCTGGATAAGACCCAGCATAATGTCATCGGGGACCAACTCGCCTTTTAAGATAAAAGCCTGGGCTTTATCACCTAAGGGTGTTTTTTTTGCGATTGCTTCTCGCAATATATCTCCCGTTGATATTTGCGGAATCGAGTATGTTTTGCTCATTTGCTGAGCCTGCGTGCCCTTGCCAACTCCGGGAGGGCCTAATAAAATCAATTTCATGTTTTTCTCCAGTTTCTAATTTTTAGATTTTGTTATAGTAAAATACCGGCGATTGAGGCGGTTAACCAGGAGGCAATTGCGCCACCGAACATGGCTTTCAAGGCAACTTTGGATAGATCGGACCGCCGTTTGGGCGCCAGGGCGCCGATACCACCGATTTGGATTCCTATCGAGGCAAAATTTGCAAATCCGCACAGCGCGTATGTTGAAATAACAATAGCTTTATCACTCAAGGCACCGATCGCCTTTAGTTCGGCTAAATTTCCGTAAGCCACGAACTCCGTCAGAGTCAGCTTAATACCCAGCAGATTGCCTACTTCTCCAGCATATTTCCATTGAACGCCCATCAACCAGGCCAGGGGGCGGAAAATTGTTCCAAACAGTGTTTTTAAACTGCCGGGAAAAAACCCGCTGTATTCTCCCGTAATAGGAGATGAGCCGCTCACAATCGTATATTTTACATAGTTTCCATTCAACAATTGACCATCGATGATTCGATCCAAAAACGATAATACCGTATCGACAAACGCGATCAAGGAGATAAAGGCAATCAGCATTGCGCCCACGTTTACAGCCAGTTTCAAACCGTCCGTAACGCCTCGCGAGGCGGCATCAAGCAAATTGGTGGATTTAATTATATCTTTGGGTATATCAACATCTCCATAGGTTTTCGACAATTCGGTTTCAGGATAAATAATCTTGGCGACAACGAGAGCAGCTGGCGCCGACATTACGCTGGCAGCGATAAGGTGACCAGCGCTGATACCCATGGCAATGTAGCCCGCCAGAACCCCCCCGGCGATAGTGGCAAAACCGCCGACCATGACGGTCAGAAGCTCGGACATGGTCATGTCATCGATAAAGGGGCGAATCAATAAGGGCGCCTCGGTCTGCCCGACAAATATATTGGCGGTGCAGGAAAGTGTTTCGGTGCCGCTGGTGCCCATGGTCCATTGCATGAAGCGAGCCATCCAGCGGATAATGGTTTGCATGACGCCGAGATAATACAAAATTCCTATAAATGATGCGAAAAAGATAATTACGGGAAGTACACTAAAAGCAAACTGGAATCCGAATCCCGGCCAGGCATCGGAATTCGGGAAGAAATATTGTTTCCGAGCCAGATTCCCAAATAAAAACCGCGCCCCGTAATCGGAAAGACTTAGAAATCGCGCAACTTTTTGACTGAGGAACGCAAAAATATTTTCCCCGGTGAATTGATTACTGAACAACCAGACGTAGCCGGCGACCAGCAGCCCGGTGACGAGGTGTTTTTGATATGCGCTGATTTTTAAGACGGCTTTAATAATAACGACAGCCAGTATTAATGTCCAAACCCAGCTAAGTAGATGGACTTTGCCGAGAAAATAAAAAACAATTCCCGCTAAACCGGTTGTGATGATAATAGATAATGCCGCAATATAAAAGCTGCCTCCGGGAGAGCCGGCATTGATCTCATCTTTAAAAATATACAGGATAATGAGAACCAGCAAGGCGAGCATGGACAGGTATGATAATATTGGGGGATCGCCAAGAATGATTCCGGCAAATAGAATCTGTAGCGCCAAGCCCCAGCCGACGGTGCGCAGATTAATTTTTTTACGGTTATTTGACATTAAGTACGCAATTCCTAATAAAGCGATGATACCGAGAATTCCTACAAAACGCATGTTCCGTTTCCTTATTGATTTGGGGTTATTGATCTATCACAATGAGAATGTGTCTTCATATTTGCTTTACTATTCGGGCGGCTCGAAACAATTCCGGCATCGAGCCTCATATACATCGGTGGCGCCCAACAAGACCCTTTCGCTTGATGGTGAAATACGCTGGGTATAACTGGCGGGATTCCCGCATTGCATGCAAATAGCGAGTGTTTTGGTAATGTATTCGGCTTCACAGAGCATCTGGGGAATTGGTTCAAAAGGCTCACCGCGATAATCTTTATCCAGCCCGGCGACGATAACACGTCGTCCGGCATTAGCGAGCTTTTTACAAACGTCAACAAGGCTGCTGTCGAAAAACTGAGCCTCATCTATGCCCAGAACCCGGGCGTCGCCGACTTTTTTCAGAATATCTTCGGCGTATTTAACGGCAATTGAAGGAATTTTCTGTTGGTTGTGTGATACAATATGATCTAAGCTGTAGCGGGTATCCATTTTAGGCTTAAAAATTGCCACTTTCTGTTTGGCGATCTGAGCCCGCCTCAAGCGGCGAATCAGCTCTTCGGTTTTGCCGGAAAACATACTTCCGCAGATGACTTCGATCCAGCCGGACGGCTTTCCGGATAGAACAACCACTTCTTCAATACCCAAGGGAGCACTGCGCATAATCTGACTGTGCATAGAGGATTCCTTCTTTGAATTCGTTTCGGTTTTTGTCTATAAATATTCACTCTATGGGGAAAATATAAAACTATTGTGCAATCTGACGCAAAAGAGATTTCACCTTGGTTTTAAATAAATCCACGGCAACGGTATTATGGCCCCCTTCGGGAATAATAATATCGGCGTATTGTTTGGACGGCTCAATAAATAGTTCGTGCATCGGGCGGACCGTTTCGAGATATTGCTCCATAACCGAATCAACCGAGCGCCCCCGGCGCTTGATATCCCGGGTCAGGCGCCTGATAAAGCGGATGTCGGGTGCGGTCTGAATGTATATTTTTATATCCATCATGTCGCGCAATTCCGGGTCATAAAGGACCATAATTCCCTCGAGGACGACGATTTTATGCCCGCTGACCCGGTGAAATTCCGAACTGCGGGTATGAGTAGTATAGTCGTAAACCGGGACGTCGATGGTTTTCCCGTCAATCAGGTCCCGCATTTGTTGCTTCAAGAGATCAAAATCATAAGCCTCCGGGTGATCAAAATTGTGACGATGGCGGGCATCGAGAGGAATATTCTTAAGATCATAATAGTATGAGTCTTGTTCGATGATAACCACTTGGCTGGGATCAAAATCGCACACAATGTTTTTCGCCATGGATGTTTTTCCGGAACCGGTGCCCCCGGCTACTCCGATTAAGATTGATTTTTTCATTGGTTGTTTTTCTTCTCCAGCTTTGTAACGTCGAAGGGGTTGGGTAAAAGCTCTCCGGAACGATAGATATCACCGTGTCCACTTTTATCAAAAACATAAACAGGAATATCGCCGCAAAGGTCCCAAATAACCTGGCGGCAGGCTCCGCAGGGTGTCGCGCCGTTTATCGAGTAGACCGCCAGAGCGCGGAACTTTTTATGGCCGTTGACAACCGCTGCGGCAATGGCATTGCGTTCGGCGCAAACCGTGAGTCCATAGGAGCTGGACTCGATGTTGCAACCCGTAAAAATTGTTCCGTCTTCGGTCTGTAACGCAGCGCCCACAGGATAGTTTGAGAAAGGAGAATGTGCAAAAGAAGAGGCTTTTTGGGCGTAATCTCTTAGTATCTCCGGTTTAATTGTTTCCATATACGTTTCCTTTCATAAGGTTCCAGTATCAATAATAATGCAATTCCTGCTAAAAATCCACCAATATGAGCAAACCAGGCGACACCGGCTTCTTGTTGAAAAGTCAGGGCGTTAAGCCCGTTACTGATTTGGATGAGAAACCAAAAGCCGAGCACATACACCGCGGGAATCCAAACCCGCCGGATAATAATAAATAGCCAGATAAACACCTGGATCCGTGCTCTAGGATAACGAATAAGATAAGCGCCCAGAATTCCGGAAATTGCTCCGCTGGCTCCAATTATCGGAGCGCCGGACTGTGGATTAACAAACAACTGGGTGATTGTGGCAATGATTCCGCAGAGCAGGTAAAAAAGTAAAAACTTGCGATGTCCCAATGTGCTTTCGATATTATCTCCGAAAATCCACAGATAAAGCATATTGCCTGCCAGATGGAGAAGGTTGCCGTGAATAAATAACGAAGTAAAAAAAGGAAGGATTAACCCGATAATTCCGTGACTAAACAGCCGGTCGGCAACAACCCCGGTATTAAAAAACCATACCCGCAAGGTCTCCTGTGGCAGAGTCGATTGATATATAAATGTGACAATATTTATAAAAAGAATTCCGGTTACAATAACAGGGCGCCGGGTTCTGAAGGTGGAGTCTTTTAAGGGTATAAACATGTGTTGTCGTTAATATATGTAAAAGGTGCTGGTCTTCACAGAAGAGTTGTTTGCCCGGTCGGTTGCCGTAATTGTAATTGTGTGTTTACCGGTATTCAGTGGTTTTGAAAGTTTATGACGAATACTATCTTTCGGTCCGTTATATTCGGCGATAAGATAACGGTCGTCCAGTGTTAAGATAATGGATGTGTCATCTTTGATACTCGACAGATCGTCTTTTACAATTGCTTTGATGTATTCGATATTTTTCGATCTGAATCTGCTGTTATTGCCGGGGAATATATTAGTAATGTCGGGTGGTTTATTGTCTTTTAGGAGAGCAAAGGCGCCGGTTTTGTTTGTCGTTGCGCTAATCAAATTGTTTTGTGACAAACGTTGATTATTTACGAAATTCCACTCACCGTCATCATAATGGTACACCCCGATTTCCTCAACATCATATTCGCCGACGGGAATTTTGAAAAACAGTTCAATATTTTTATTAAGGGGCTGCTCCACGGGATAAATCATATAAATGTCTGAAATCAGCTCTTTCAAGTTCCCGGGAAAAGGTTGTTTTTTGACAATCCAGGTTAACAGAGAATCGTAAACTGAATTTTTGGCAAAAGCGACCGTAAAAACAGAATCTTTTGAGGTAACGGTTTGCGGTATCTCCGGTACTATCAGAGAAAAATTCACAGGTAGGTGCAGAATATTTTCCGGTGTGCGGTTATAACGCCACTCTAGCGAAAAAACTTTATCTAAGAGCGCGATTGGCAGCGGATCGCTGATGTAGGTCAACGGCGTAAGCGGATGTGCCCGGAATTCACTAAATGATGAAGGTGATTGCAAGAAGAGTTTTGGTGCTGTTTCAGGTGGATCTGAAAAGGCGGCTTTACATAAAAATGTATGGGGATTATGGATAAAAGAGATGTCCGGATAACTGTCATCAGAGTGGTCTTCCGGAAAAGGATTAAAGAAATATGTTTTAGTTTGTTTCCGGGGTTTCGAACGGAGGCTTACCTGAAGAACATCACCTTTTAAATAATTAGCCAGGGAGATATGGACATACGTGCGGATATTATCAGTCCGGACACTGTCTATTACAGCCGTTCGCTGAAAACTGCCGTCTTTATGAATCCAGTCGGTGGAAACCGCAATACTATCGGACAGACCGGCGATGAAAACCAGTAAATAACCGTTCCGGGTCGGACCATATTTCTCGAGAGCGGGAGAAAACTGCGAACCAGAATATAATAGAAAGGAGAGCGTTGAAGTGTTAAAATTACGGTCGTATACTTCAATTAGGATCTGATGTTGCCCGTCGGCCAATTCTAACACGCCATCACACGGACTGTTTGAGTAAAAGTCGAATGTCCTAAGACTGTTATACATCCAGAGCCGGTTAAAATGCCCGAATCCGTTTTTATTTAATTGAAAGTCCCGGTCGAGATAAACGAGCCGGGTCTCATTGAAATCAAAAGTGTCATATTGTACCTGAAAAAAAAGGCTGTCGTCAACAAACATTTTTATGCCGTAGGGTGGGTATTTGTTGGGAATGCCCTTAACGGTATCATAGGTTTTGATTTCCACACCAATTTTTCCATGAACATTGATAGTATCTGTAACCGTAAAAATCTTTTCTCCCAGATAGACGACTTCAAATATCTGAATTGTCGGCAGTCCGTTGATGCGAGATCTGTTGTCGATCGGAACAAGCGCCAGATTTTTAATAGTTGGGATTGTGGAATCATCAATTTTCAGGTTTGTATTAAGTGGGTTTATCGGGCGATTGGCGGTATCTCTGAGTTCGAAATGTAAATGGGGATGCTTCGTGCCGGTATCACCGGAAAAAGCAAGGGTATCGCCTTTCGAGACACGGATTTCATTCTCATGGAAATATTGGTCGGTGGAGTAGCGTCTCTGAATCAATTGTTCCGCTTTAACCAAAGCCCGGAGAGGATCATTAAACTCATCCAGGTGACCATATACCGCCAGATTACCGTCGTCCAATTTTAGGTAGATTGCCTTTCCATAACCAAAAGGGGAAGTGCGTATCCGCCAGATATAACCGTTTTCCACTGCAAAAACCGGATAGCCAGTGCGGTAATTTGTTTTCACATCTATCCCGGAATGGAAGTGACCGGGGCGAAATTCTCCAAAAGTTGAGCTTAAGTAGCGGCTGGAATTAATTGGCCAAATATACCCCCGACCAAACGAAAAAGTTATATTAAGGAGAATGATAATATGTAGTAAGCCGCGGTTTTTCATTGTCAAGGGATCAATATTTCAGGGCGAAATATACAAAGATCTGACCTAATCTTACAATTCATTTATGGTGATTATTGCTGTTTTAGTAATAGTTTTCCACAGATTTTTACTCCGTTAGTCTGTGATATTACCGGCCTGACTGTGTCAGCGGGCAGGCGTGTTCATCGGTGGTGATTATTGCTGTTTTATTTCTTTTGTGGTTTATTACTGTAGATAACGGTTTTATTTCTACCCGTGCGTTTAGCTTGATACAGGGCGTCGTCGGCTGCACTAACCAGATCATTA
>JAGHBC010000034.1 GCA_021161185.1 Fidelibacterota bacterium | reverse complement strand
AATTTATGATCGCGCTCTGACCGACGAAGAGGTTGTTCGTCATTATACTCTGAATGGTGATATTGCGGGAGAGTATATCAAAATCAATATCAGCACCATTTAGTATTTTAAAATCTTGACGGATTATTGTTGATAATTTTGAATATATATTAATTTTTTTCGTGAGTATTTTTGAAAGTTCACTTCTCCCAAAACTGTGCAAAGTTCTTACCTCAGAGATGCCATAAAGTTCAAGTGATAAATCATCAACCAATGAATTAACAAATGAAAGAGTCAATGTCCTATTTTTCCCTTTCAAGATTTTTTTGAATAGGAATGTTTTTCCGGTTCCTGGTCCTGCAACAACAACTTTTTTATCAGCTGTTGATTCTAATATAGCATTAACACTATCGGCTCTTTTTTTTGCAGCTGTGTTATATTTAGCTTTAAGTTCTTCAGGAGTCATAATGGTTATTCATTTAATGGTTGCGCATAACGTCTCGCTAAACGCCATATTTCATTTATCCGTCCGATTTGGCATGTTTTACGCATTGCGTTTATTTCCTTCTATAGATGACAGGTCTAGATACTCCAGCGGACTGACGACTTTATCGTACCCTTTTTTAGTGACATGAGTGTATATCTCAGTAGTTTTCGATTCGTTGTTTCCTGATAATTTTTGAATATACCTTAGATTATTCATCGCTGTTTGGATATTAGAGATATTTCTTAGATATGTCAACAGGAATTTTGCACGGCACTGCATAAGGTTCTTCTCTCAATTGATTTTTCTCAAAACCGTATATTTCTGACCGACTCCGTGGCGTCCTGCCTGTCGGTGTTCCGGTCGGGCGGGCACTGATGTTTTATATTGCATGTTGTAGCCGGTTACGCCACTATCGAGTTATACAATTCTTCTCTAAAATCTTCTTTTTCCATTTGACCGGCTACTTTCTCCGCATTCTTTTTGAAGGAAGTATTGTTCACTAATTCAAGAATTTTCGGTTCGAGGTTTTTCGCGGTAATTTTATCAATTCTTATTCCCTTTGGTCCAACTCCCATTTCATCAATAATTTTATTCCAGACAAACTGGTCGATAATATGCGGGATAATCATTGTTGCACATCCGTACTTAAGTGCTAAATGAGTCGTTCCTGAACCGCCATGATGAATTACGCCATATATTTTCGGGAAAATCCAGTCGTAAGGAATTCGGGAAACAAAATGTATTAGTTTAGCATCAAATTTATCCGGTTTGGTAAGCCCACCGGATGCCGTATTAATTATTGCCGGAATATTATTTTGTTCGAGTATTTCAATAATTATTTTAGTCTTTTCTTCCGGTTCGGGATTAACCATACTGCCAAAAGTGATGAATAGGATTTGATTATGTTTTTTTAAAAAATCATTTAATTCTCTGTTAGGTTGCCAGCTGATGATTTTATTCCTTTCGTGGTAACCTAAAACTTTAATATTCTCATTCCAGTAATCCGGTCTTGAAAAAAGCGAGGGCGAAATTGTATAAATCGCCTTATTCGACAAAAGGGCATTGCTTATTTGTTTGCGGGTTATTTTTTCTGTGATTTTCAACCACCTTTTGGTAATCATTACCGTTGTAATTACCCCGAAATTGGCTAACGATGTCTATGTTACATCGTGATTAACAATAATTTTCAAATATCATCTCCAATCCTTTTATTATACAAAAACGAAAGGAGTATCTCATGAACCAACAGCAGCTTGACAAAAATCGCAAATGGATCGCCGGCAAATATATTGTCGGCATCGATCCGGCCAAAGAGAAACACCAGGCAACGATTATCGACAGTAACGGCAACCTGGTTGGTAAGTCTTTCTCTTTCAGAAAAGATCCAAACGGATTTAATAATCGATTGTGGTTTAAACTCAATCAATATTTAGATCCTGACCTGATTAATCCCGAACATCTCGTTTTTGCAGTGGAAGCATCCATCGATTTCTGGCAAGCACTGGTTGATTATCTTCATCGTCAACACTACACAGTCGTTATTGTCAGTCCATTGACCACAAAGCACAGCCGGGCGCTCCCGGGACATGATTTCTCCCGAACCGACCCAAAAGACGCCCGACTCGTCGCAGAAAGCGCTTTTCGAGGACATTTCCATCGGTATATCGACTATTCCGATCATGTCAAAGCTCTCAAAACGCTTAGCCTCACATATAATAAAATACGCAAAGATCTTTCCCGAAACCAACTGCGTTTACGTTCGATGCTCAATCGCATCTTCCCTGAATTTCTAACCAATCTTCCCCTGGATACTGAAACCGCTTATTTCCTGCTTTCAAAATATCTCCACCCTCAGGACTTCCTGGATCTGGATGTCGCTGATACCGTTCCTAAAATGCTCAGTGTTTCCAATCAGCAACATGGAATCGAGACTCTCCGTAATTTACAGAAAGCCGCGGAAACTTCAATCGGTATACCACGGGATAAATATGAGATCATCAGCGACCGCTTGACGGTTGACTCATGGCTTACACTGATCAATACCCATAAACAACAACTCAAAATTATCTCCGCACAACTGATTGAACTAGCTAAACAAACCCCATATTTTGACATTATCATTTCAATAAAAGGGATTTCCGATCTGACTGCTGCTCTGTTTATTGCCGAAGTCAAAGATTTAAACCTTTATTGCCATTACAAACAAATTCAAAAACTGGCCGGCTTAAACCTGAGATTATGCGTATCCGGAAAATCCCGTGGTCGATTTAAAATCAATAAGATTGGTAATTGCCGCCTCAGGTGGATTGTCTACCTGATGACCCAGGAAACCATCAAATATATTCCCGAAGTGCGCATCAAATACCTCAAGCGGCAAATCAAACATTCCAGCCGTACCCGAAGTATTATCGCCTGCAGCAGTCAACTCTTACAACTCCTTATGGCTCTCATTAAAGCAAACCGTCACTATGAATTTATCCCCGAAAATCAGTCACTGGTCTGGCAACTGGAATACCAATACTATAAGACTAAAAAGAACCGCAAGCGAAATAAAGTAACTCCTGTCTATAACATCTGACTTGCTGCGCTCTTTGACATCGAACGATTAATAACAGGGTATCCTTTGGGAGTACTGCCGGGACTGTGACGATGAGCATTTTTGAAGGTTTGGCTAATGCCGAACGCTTCGTCTAACAGATTGGATTCACAGTCCTGGCTTTCCAACGAATCAGAACATTGGCAGAATTGACAATTTCAAGATTCAATTCACGCAAGTAAGAGTGGCTTGGAAAGCGTTGCATAACGGGACTAATCCGGCCCATCAGGAGCCGGGCTTTTGACCGGCAGTCTATATTTTAACCTTGAAAGGATATTTACGCCCTGATGAACAGAATTTACCCGGGAATAACCGGATTTACCTCTTAAACCAATGAAATTATTTGCTCACTTTTCAAAAAACAGAAAAGATTTTACTTGCTTTGTAACAAGTAGAAAAGCTTAGTTTATTTAAAAAAGGGCCCAAATTGCTGTTAAAAACAATATGTGTATGACCTTTTACATAGTGCATATAAGGCAAAGGACTTATAAGAATAGTCTTTTCTCTGTTATTTAGTCCCCAAATTATCGGGTAAACGGCTTTTCCATTGTAAACAATTCTATCGGGATTTTCGCTTTCGATTATTTCGTATTGCTTATCGGTTAGTTCTTTATTGGCTTCTGTCTGATTTCTGGCAAGTTTTAGATATGCAATAAATTTCTTTAATCCTGAGGTATTCCCTCCCATAGTGGCTTTACCAATATCACTGTCCAGCATCTCAATATATTTTAGTCCCAAAGAAGCAAATTCTAGATTTGAATCTTCTGCGAGATTTCTGAACTGTTCCGGGAAAGCACAGATTACCTGATGTCCTTTTTCTTTCAATATTTCACCAATTGATAGAAAAGGCTCCATATCCCCACGGGTTCCGATTGATATTAAAATTATCTTCATCTGCTTTTTTCTAACCTGAATTATTCATAGCCACGAGGCACTTCCGGGGGAACTCCCATGGAGCAAGATACAAAGTGATGTTTAATATAAAAATAAAGATAAAAAGGGAAGGTATAAATTTTGATTTGTTTCCTATATTTGATGGTTTTGTAAAAAGTCCCTTAAGTGTCATTCTGAGTGATAACGAAGAATCTCTAATGCCTTTACGAACAATATGATGGAGATTCTTCACTTTAAAGTGTACCCCATTATTTGGACAGTAATTGGTTTAGTTTAAGGTGTATTTCTTCATCTAATTATTAATATGAATTTGGCTTGTTAGCATATTTTCCATAGGGCTTCCTTATGTATAATATACTTTACCGGGAGTCTGATAATCAAGCGAACTATGGAAGCTCTCTTCATTATCCCGAAGGGATCTCTATGAGATAAAATCTAAAATATTTATCTAAAGCAAAATAGGCTTTTGCTCCATCCTGATAATCATGAAGGTAAAACCTCTTCGTATTTAACTGTTCTCGAGAGGCGTTCAATGAAGATATTATCAAAGAATCGGCATGATACTCGTGGAATCCCGAATTTTGCATAGATTCAGAACTCCTGACTTATCGCAGATTATTCTGTCTCTAATTTTTGCAATAATAATAATCGATGCAGCATAATCTAAAAATCTATCAGATAATCCTTCAGAATTCACAGCACACATCCTTAT
>JAGHBC010000025.1 GCA_021161185.1 Fidelibacterota bacterium | reverse complement strand
TTCTGTGCCTACGTAACTTACTATTAACCCCCAACTTAAGTTGGGGGTTAATAAAACACAGCCCAAACAATCCAACCGTTTCAACGGTTTCTTTCTGTAGAATTATACCTTTTTTTAGTGGACTCAAGCATTATTATTAACTTTACGAAAAGCCGGGTTCAACAATTACAATTTCCGGGAACATATTAAGCGGTAACTCTTTGAAAAACTTGTACTCGCTCTTTATTTTTTTACATTTATTGCGATTATCTGATTAGAAGGTTAAATTTCCCACCGTTAGGATGATTAATACAATTCGAAATTCAATAAAAATACTCATCATAGCTCTGATTTTGCTGGCACATGTCTTCGCCTTAGAGTATCGCATACTTGAAGAAGATGAAACCGGTTTACGCCTGCATATTGAGGATCATTCTGATTTTCAATGGATTGGTATGGAAGATTATCCCGAATATCCCGGTTACTTTTCCCTCGGAGAAGCCGGAATATTTCCTGTCTCTAATGCCTTATCAATTCCCTATTGGAGCTTTCCTCTCGGATTTCCCTCCCCAGATAAACCTGCGATCCAAATCTCAAATCCAATCTATGAAGAGATCAATTTAGATCGTGATCTTCTTAGTGAAGACATTGACCAAATAAACAACCAAACGCTGGCAGATGTTGTCGATATCGGTTATTTACGATTTAGTCCGGCAGGAGATCTGATTGTCATCCCAATCAAATGTATTGATAAATACCGGATAAGTGTCTTACGGTCTGTAGATATCAGAATTCGCTATAGCAAGGTCTCAGAAAAATATGAAGAGCCTACTATCCGCTCAAGACCGAACCAGTTGACGGACTTGACTTTTATCAACAAAAAATCTGCCGGTAAATGGCAGAAAAAGCCTCCTTACCAGCTTGCAAAAACGCCCCCTGTTCCCTCAGGAAAATGGATAAAACTGACGATAACTGAAGATAGCATTTACGAAATAAATTATAACCAGTTAAAAGAATCCGGACTGAATGAACAAAACATAGATGTAAACCGGATTTTTCTTTTTTCCAATTCCACCGGCGGCAGAGAAATCAATGATACCCCGGGAATTCCCGTATCCGACAATTTAATCGAAAACACCCGGTTAATTGTCGGCGATCAGGATGGTGTTTTGAACGACGGTGATAAAATCTTATTCTATGGGCGGTCAACCAGCGGAATAGACGCCGGCAGTAGCGGAAAATTAGATTTTCATCGCAATGCCTATTCCCTGAACAACTATTATTGGTTGTTAATTGCGGATATTGCCAGTGTGCCGAAATCCATGCCGACTGTGATAAGCTCCTCAAATTCTCCGGACATAATAGTCACAAAATTCGAAAAGATCCAGCGTCATGAGGTTGAGTCGGTGAATTTCCTGCGTTCCGGTAAATACTGGTATGGTGAAAGATTTAACGGCTCCGGCTCCAATGTTTCCGTTATTTTCCAGCTGCCGCAACCGACCGACGAAGATCCACCCGGTTATCTCCATCCCGCCGAATTAGAACTGGCAACTTGTGGAATTTCAAATGATAACATTAATCATACATTTTCGCTGAATGTAAATAATATTTCGACCCAATCATGGTCAACGAGAGATAACTTCATCGCCAATAAAAAAATTAATCTCGATTTGAAATCCGGACTGAATATTATTAAAATAAATTATACATCATCAATTTCCGCAGGACAAGCCGCCCTGGATTATATGCAGATTCGTTATGAATGCCCATTGCAGCCCAACGGAAATTCAATGGACTTTTGGGGACCGGCATACTCCGGGCTAATTGAATATCAACTATCTGACATCTCCTTTACAGACCCGGTTATCTATGATATTTCCGATTGGCGTAATGTATCGATACAAAGCTACTCCGGCCAAAGCATGGATAAAATCACATTCCGGGCGACAAATGACATAACCAAACGATCGCATTATTTAATTACAAATCCCTCTTTTTACAAATCTCCGAAAAATATCGAATTGCTTAACAATCCACAGTGGAATACATTGCGGAAAAAGGATATCGGGGCCCAATATGAGATTATTACTGTTGAAGAATTCCGTGATGCAGCCGACGATCTTGCCCGCCTTTATAATGAAGATGTCCGGGAATCCGACCGTCTGAGCACAATCGTGGTGTATCAGGATCAAATTCTAAGAGAATTTAATGCCAGTATTGTAGATCCCCATGCTATTCGGCAATTTCTGACCTACGCCTTTCAAAACTGGACAATTCCACCGGAGTACGTCCTATTACTGGGCGACGGTACTTTTGACTACAGGCATATTGAATCGGAAACCGGCGATATTGTCATGACCTATCAGGTAGAACCGGCATCTCAATCAGGCAATGGATTCAACTCATACTCAACCGATGCCCGTTTTGTCTATGTACACGGCAATGATAAAAAAATGGATATGGCTATCGGACGGATTAATGCCCGAACTGCTGAAGAAGCCCAAACCGTAGTTGACAAAATTCGTGATTACACTCTCAGCCCAATCTATGGTGAATGGCGCAGTACCGTAACCCTTGTCGCCGATGATCCCGAGCGCCCACGAACCGGCGAAGTTGACCACATCAACCAGAGTGAAAATTTAGTTTATGCTTATTTGCCGGCTTCAATTGGCGTTAAAAAAGTGTATTTGTTGGAATATCCGGAAGTTCAGGATGCGGCAACCTACGGAGTAAAAAAACCGGATGCAACAGCGGATTTATTTAAGCAACTTGAAAAAGGAACGACTATCATAAATTATTTTGGGCATGGCAGCTCCACGGTCTGGGCTCAGGAATATATACTGGAAATGGAGCGTGATATCGACCGGATCAATACCGGTATGAAGTTGCCGTTCTGGATTGCCGCGACCTGCAGTTGGGGACAATGCGACGACATAAACAGCATGTGTATGCCGGAAGCTCTATTGCTCCAGCCCAAAGACGGAGGCATTGCCGGACTGGCTGCCACAAGAGCCACCTATTCCAGCTCAAACGGTGCGTTTGTGAACAACCTGATCACAAAATTGTTCAACCCCAATGGAGTAAACAGGATAAGACTGGGAAAGCTGTTGCAAATCATATCCGCAGCGGGACTCAACGAAAACAATGAAAAATATGTCCTTTTCGGCGATCCCGCCTTATATCTGGCACTGCCTTATGGTGATGCAAAGTTTGATCCCCTGGAATCGGACACACTGAAAACCCTCTCCAATATTACTGTCAATGGATCTGTCAGCGGCGCTAACACCTCTCAATTCTTCGGAACAGGCATTGTAAAACTTTACGACAGCGAACGATATGTGACCCGATACTATACCAATAGAAATAAAGAAACTAAGTCAATGTCCTATCTCCTGCCCGGTGAAGTTCTATTCAAAGGGCAGGTTGAAATAAACGCCGGGCAATTCTCTTCCCGGTTTTTCGTTCCAAAAGACATTAACTATGCAAATCGCAGCGGCAGAATCTCAGTCTACGGATGGGATCCCGAAACCAGTGAAGAAATTGGAGGCTATTACAAGCCGCTTTATTTTGCCGGTTCCGAATCGGTTTTCGATACAACCGGACCAAAAGTCGATCTTGGCTTCACCGGTATTGATTTTCGTGATGGTGACGTCGTCACGCCAAAATCTCAATTTGAAATAACTATCAGCGACCCGCGGGGAATAAATATTGCCGGAAAAATGGGCCATGATATCGTATTAATGCTGGATAATGACTTGTCAAACAGCTACAAATTGACCGAATATTTTTCCTACGACACCAATAGCGATACTTCGGGAAAAATCATCTGGCCAATTCCCGAACTATCACCGGGAAAACATAGTGTGACAGTAACGGCATGGGATAACGGCAACAACTCCACAACGACGGAATGTGATTTCAATTTACTCACTTCAGAAGGCTTTCAGTTGATAAAAGTCGTTAATTTTCCAAACCCATTCAAGGGCACTACCGATATAACCTTTAATATTACCGCCGCGGCAAGAATCGAATGCTCAATCTATACGGTCAGGGGATTAAGGATTAAAATGATATCCTCGGAAGATCTGCAGATGCCGGGTTTTAATACTATTCACTGGAATGGTAAAGATGATTTTGGAGATACCGTGGCAAAAGGTATTTATATCTATAAAATAAAAGCCGTTTCTATTGAGTCCGGACAAAAAGACCATTACATTGGAAAAATGGTAAAAGTCGGATGATAAAAACTAATAACCTCCTAACTGACAAACCTGTCGTTCTGGCATCCAAATCACCACGCAGAGCCGAACTTCTCAAACTTTTAAACATTGATTTTATCGCTCATCCTTCGAATTATCACGAACCTGACGATGAGAATTCCACTCCTGAAAAACTGGTTCAGACCCATGCCTATCACAAAGCCAAAGATGTTGCCGATAAATTTGAAAATGCCTGGATAATCGGCGCCGACACGATCGTCGTACTAGAAAACAATATTTTAGAAAAACCGGTTGACCGGCATGAGGCGGTAAATATGCTAAAATTTTTAAGCGACAGAACTCATTTTGTATATACGGGATACTGCCTGTTAAATTCTCAGAATAATAAATTCTTTACCGGCGTACAGGGCACCGCGGTGACTTTCCAAAAATTGTCACTACCAATGATTAACTACTACATTGATCATTATCAGCCTTTTGATAAAGCGGGTTCCTACGGTATTCAGGATTACAGCGCAATTTTCGTTAAAAGCATAAACGGTTGTTTTTATAATGTAGTCGGATTCCCTCTCGCAAAGTTCTATCACCAAACCAGGAAAAAATTAGGTTCATTATTATGAAACCTCAGATTATGAAACTTTATATTGAATTTAATATCAATATTCACAATATTTAGTCCGTATTTTAACATTTGAAACAGAGTATCAATTATGTTCTATGAAGAACTCAAAAAACGCCGCGAATCACTGGGTATCACTCTTGAACAGATAGCCAACAAAACCAAAGTCAGCTTGACGATTTTAGAAGCATTTGAGAATGGTGATTTTTCAAAATTACCTAATACTTATACACGCTTATTTATTAAAGCATATGTACAGGAAATAGGCGAAGACCCTGTGGGGGTTATAAAGGCTTATGAAGAATTTATTGGTGCCAATAAAGAACCGAATATCCCGAAGGAAAAAGATACATCCTTTCTATCGCTGAAAAACGATTTTATCGTCCCCGGCACTAAAAAGCGAAATATTACCGCAATAATAACTATTATTGTAATCGTAATATTTCTTATAACGATTCTAAAACAGGTTTTAATGGAAGAAGAAAAAAAAAGCCAGACCACAATTCCCACAACTATTGGAACGTTGTCACCCCCGGTTGAAGATAACAACTCCAGCGAAGTGGTGTTACCCGAAACACAAATTCAGGAAATCGTCGAGGAACCATCTATGCAACTATTATCCCTGGTAATGAAAACGACAGATACCTGTTGGGTTCGCATGATTATCGACGAAATGGATACTACAGAGGCTAACTACTTACCAAACATCCGTCGTGAATGGAAAGCGAAAGACAAATTTGATGTAAGAGTTGGGCGACCATCAAAGATCGAATTATACCTGAATAATAAAAAATTGGGTCCCCTCGGAAATGCAGGAATTCCCACCCACTTTATTATTACAAAAAACGGGCTTGTTCGCGCGACCCTCTTAAGACGTTAATTCTCTCGATTAAATATCAAAAAAATAACTAATCAGCTATAAATATGTCAGGTTAATATTTTATCGGCTGGATTTCTCATCATATCATCAGCAAACAGTAACCATCACACATCCCCGAATTTATTCGGAAAGCTCTCCGGCTATTCCTATTTACTTTTCAAAGGTTATTTAGAGTCTGTCTATAAACTTGAAAAACCGATGAATCAGTTAAAGATTATTAACCGCTAATTTCACATTAATAAATTCAGGTGTTATCTCAATATCTTGATAATATTACAGTTGAGACAACACCATCCCGAAAAATCGGGATTATGGTGATAAAAATATTCTTTGTATCAAATAACCACTTCAGTGGTTTATACTTTATGGACAGACTCTATTTACTCCCGCCTGCCGTTAGGCAAAACTACCACTAAATTGATTTCTTTGCCCAAATCAGGGATTTGAAATGACGTGTTGAAAGACTGTTTTCTTCGTCTTATATATGATCTCTGATCTTAATCTAACATACGAGGAAGTAACTCGCTCGCTTTTCATGGCTGAGTAGTCACCATAAAAAATATCAAGTATTTGAAATAATACTTGACAATAATTGTATTTTAGTCTATAATTGTGGGTAGAGGTGGGGAAAATTCCCACTAATTCCCAAAATATTGCGGATTTTTAATGATTACTTCTTTCGCCGGTGAATCCAGACATTTTTTAGATGAAAAAAGCCGTTTAAGCATTCCGGCGAAGTTCCGGCGATGGCTGTCCGGAGATGACGCCGAGTATACCTTCGTCGTCACAAAAGGTTCAGACCCATGTTTGGTTGCTTATCCCTATACCGAGTGGGATATTCGTGCTGAAAACCTTTTGAAACTGGATCATTTTAAAAAGAAAAACCGAGCCTTCGTGCGCGCCTGGTCCCGCAATTCGATCCGTTTAAAATGTGACAAGCAGGGACGAGTCCTCATACCCCAGTTCTTATTGGAATTTGCAGGTATCAAAAAAGAAGTTGTCATTATTGGTGTTTTAAATTATTTGGAAATATGGGATCCTGACACGCTTGATCAGCATGCCGAATCAAAAATCCCTTTAGATGATGATTATTTTGAAGATTTATCAAACATACTTTAATTAATTTAAATTGGAACGAGATAGATGACCACTATCCATGTACCGGTATTACTCAACATGACAATGAAATACCTGGTCAATCAGCTTGATGGTATATATGTTGACGCTACTCTGGGGACCGGAGGACATTTTCGGGCGCTTTCCGAAAAATTAGGTCAAAACGCCATTCTAATTGGGATTGACACCGATCCCACGGCAATAGAATATTGCAAAAAATCTTTGGTTATTTCTCAGAAACATCTCTATATCAACAGTAATTTTGAATCCATTAAAGCAGTATGTTTCCGTAACGGCTATTCCCGCGTCAACGGAATTTTGATGGATTTGGGGCTTTCTTCCCTCGGTCTTGAAAACCCACAAAGGGGCTTTTCCTATTCAGTCGACGGTCCGTTAGATATGCGCTTCTCTCCGGATTTGACCGTCACTGCAAAAACTATTGTTAATTCTGCCAATCAATTTCAGCTGGAAACCATTTTCAGAAATTATGGAGAAGAACGACACTCCCGGTTAATAGCCCGGACTATTATATCCGAACGAAATATTGAGCCCATCAATACAACCGGTCGTTTGGCGGAGATTATCCGCCGAAAAACACATCCGACTCACGTCACAAAAACCTTGAGCCGAATATTTCAAGCCCTGCGAATTGCAGTTAATCGCGAATTGGATGTATTGGAAACGGCTGTCAAAGATGCTATCAGTATGCTTGAAACCGATGGCAGGATCGCGATTATCACTTATCACAGTTTGGAAGACCGAATTGTTAAACATCTTTTCAAAACCGAATCAACCGACTGTATCTGCCCGCCGGAATTTCCCGTTTGCCAGTGCAACCACAAGGCTACAATCAAAAGATTAACAAGAAAGCCTATTCTGCCCGACAGAGCCGAAATTGGAATGAACTCAAGAGCAAGAAGCGCAAAACTGCGCGTTGCCGTAAAAATTTAGAGATGCTGATCTTATGAAAAAAAAAATCAGTAAGAATAAGAAAAAGAATATGATCATGTCAGCTCTGTTCCTGGCACTTGTGGGATTTATGGTTTTTTATATATGGATTTTTAACTATACGAATATTTTATATAGAGAAATCGATAAATTGAAACGAGAAGAGGCAAACCTTATAACTCAAAACCGGATTGTTTCAGTTGAGTTGGAGCGTCTCTCGCGAGCCGATCGTATTATAAATATTGCAATGTCCGAAATGAACATGTATACTCCCGCTCCGGAAACTTTGGTGGTAATTATAAATCACTAGCAAAGCATTTGTATTTTGTATAATGACTGATCAATTAAAACATATCAAAAAAAGAACCTGGTTGCTTTCACTGATTCTAATCCTGTTTTGGGGCGTTTTGATCGGTCAATTGTTCATTATTCAGATCGTTAAAGGTCCTAATTATCAGAAAATGTGCCAAAAGCAGGCTAATTACCGGAAGATCATACCACCTGTCAGGGGAACGATTTTCGATCGTAACCAAAAAGCCCTGACAGTTAATATTGTCAAATACAATATAGGAGTACATCCGTACCTTATAAAACATAAAGAAGAGATTGCCAAAGAATTAAGCACACTATTACAACCAAAATATAAGAGTTATTTAAAAGCGCTATCTTCCGATAAGACTTTTGTATGGTTGGAAAAAAATGTGCCCCATAATAAAATTCAGGCTTTCCTGAACAAATACCAATATAACACCGGTTTTGTGGTTGAACGGAAAATTCAGCGGAATTATCCCTTTGACGAAATTGTTGGGCAATTGGTTGGTTTAACAGACATCGATAATCGGGGTATTGTTGGTCTTGAACTTGAGTTGGATCCCTATATTTGTGGTTCACCCGGATGGCAAATTACCATGAAAGACGGTTGGGGACGCCTGAATCGTCGCCCCAATCAACCCTACAAGAAAGCAATTAATGGGAATGACATCACTTTAACAATAGATCATGAATATCAAATCATCCTTTATGAAGAGTTATTAGAGGCCTATAAACGACATGATGCCGATAATGCTTTGGGAATCATCATAAATCCTAAGAGCGGAGAAATTCTCGCAATAGCTTCGATTCCGGCATTTGATCCGAATAATCCTAAAAACTATCCTGTAGCAACTCAAAAAAACAGGGTCGTCACAGACATCTTTGAACCGGGCTCTACTTTTAAGATTGTAACGGCTACAGCCGCTCTTGAGGAAACAAATATTCAACCCGGAGACAGTATTTCCTGTAAGGGTGGTTTTATTAAAATTGGCAAAAGGATTATCCACGATCATAAAAAATATAACGTTCTTTCCTTTGCTGATGTTATTAAAAAGAGCAGCAACGTAGGAACGATTAAAGTTGCTCAAAAAATCGGTAAGGATAAGGTTTTTAATTATGCCCGACGATATGGTTTCGGAGCAAAAACCGACATACAATTCCCCGGTGAAGCGCCCGGTATTGTCCATCCTTTGAAAAAATGGAACGATTTAATGCTGGCTCAGGTGGCAATCGGTCAGGGCGTTTGTTGCACGGTCTTACAATTAGCCTATGCTTATGCCGCAATTGCAAACGGCGGATATTTATTAAAACCGCAGCTAATTAGAGATATCTCAACAAAAGAGGGTGTCTCAATTTATCAGGGTAAACCGAAATTTATCCGGAGGGTTGCTTCCGAAGATACGATGGCTCAAATGAGGGATCTTCTGCGGCTGACTGTTCAAAGCGGAACGGGTTTACGGGCGGACATCAACGGCATGGCGATTGCCGGAAAAACCGGAACAGCCCAAAAAGTCACCAACAAAGGATATAGTCAGACCGATTACGTGGCAACTTTTGTGGGATTTTTCCCTGCGGACGACCCTAAATTGCTATGCGCTATTGTAGTCGATAACCCGAAAGGTTCAAATCATACCGGCGGAGCTGTTTCGGCGCCGGTGGTCGGCAAAGTATTTAATCGCATTGTAAATCTCTCCGATAACCTATTCTTCCATGAAGACCAAATTCAAAAGCCTATGATAAAGTATGCTGATAATTCAAAAATAAAATCTTCCGATATAAAAGCTGCAGCAGTCTTATCTCGTAAATCCCGGGTTAATCTTTCCACATATCAATATAGCCGACGGATGCCAAACCTTCGTGGAAAATCGTTACGACAGGCAGTCGCCATACTTCAGGCGATGGACATGGATGTAAAAATTAACGGTACCGGCGTGGTCGTATCACAATATCCGGAAAAGAATGAGCTGATTTCTGCGAGCACACAATGCATAATCAACCTGGAACCGAGGAGGATCAATCTTGAGTAACATATTAAAGGATATATTAAACGACATCGATTATTTGAGTTACGGTGATCTGCCGATAAGAATTAATAAAATTTCCAATAACTCCCGGACAGTAATTCCCGGTGATCTGTTTTTTGCGATCCGCGGCATTCAGGCTGACGGGCATTCATTCATTCCAATGGCAGTTGAGAACAGAGCGGCAGCCATTGTGGTAGAAAAATATCAGAAAAATATTAGCACTCCTCAGATCGTTGTCCAGGATAGCAGAGCTGCACTCTCAAAAGCCGCAGCTAATTATTACGATAATCCTTCCCAAAAACTTAAAGTTATCGGCATAACCGGAACAAACGGTAAAACAACAACCGTATATTTATTAAATGCCATTTTAAAAACAGCACGAATCTCCCGTGGTTCAATTGGAACTCTCGGATATTCAATACAGGATAATTTTTATCCTTTAAATCTGACCACTCCCGATTCTCTTCAGTTACAGGAGATTTTAGCCCGGATGGTTGAAAATAATATATCTGTTGTGCCCATGGAGGTATCCGCGCATGCGTTATCTCTCCACCGCGTGGACGATATTCAATTCCTCGGTGGAATTTTCACAAATATATCACAGGATCATCTCGATTTTTACGAGACAATGGAAAATTATGTTAAAGCCAAAATAGAATTATTTCGGAAAATCGGCAAATCCGGGTTTCGGTTATCCAATATCGACGATGACTATTCGAGATTATTCAACTCTACCGGAGACGCCGAGTTGTTTACCTACTCTATTCAATCTGAATCTGAATCAGACTACAGATGGTCCAAGGATGTTCGATATAGTCATGGAATCTCAGGCACAATTCTATCAAAAGAGGTTGATATTCCGATTACCAGCACTTTATCCGGAAAATATAACCTCAGTAATATTCTCGCAGCGGTAAGCGCAGCGATTCAGCTAGGACTTTCACCATCTGATATATCCACAGCAATTAGGAAAATTTCCTATATACCGGGACGTCTTCAGGAGCTTCGGAAAAATGGCTTCCCCCGCGTTTTTGTCGACTATGCCCATACTCCCGATGCAATTATTAATGTTTTGACGGCATTGAAAGATATCGTCCCTTCAAACGGAAAATTGGTGACTGTTTTCGGTTGCGGCGGCAATCGCGATAAGACCAAACGCCCTAAAATGGCTGAAGCTGCATCCTCTCTATCGGATTTCGTCATTGTCACCACCGATAATCCCCGTTTTGAAGAACCGGAAGCAATTATCAAAGACGCAATTGAAGGTTTTTCATCAGAATCGAATTATAAAAAAATAACTGACCGCAAAGAAGCAATCGAATTTGCGGTAAAAAACAGTTCCGGCAATGATATTATTGCCATTCTCGGTAAAGGCCATGAAAATTACCAGGAAATAAAGGGAGTTCGACATCCTTTTAGTGATGTTTCTATAATTAAAGAACTTTTCGGAAGATAGATGATTACTGCAAATTTTATCAGAAATACAAATATGGGATCGTTAATTAATTTCGATTCCAGTATCACCGATGTGATCATTGATAGCCGAAAAGCCACCGCCGGTTCGATGTTTGTTGCCCTGCCGGGTGAGAATGTCGACGGACATGAATTTATAAAGTCTGCCCTGGCAAAGGGCGCAGCTTTATGTGTCGTTTCTAAAAAATGGGTACAACAAACAGCTGTTTCGGGTCTGCCTTTATGGATAGTCGAGTCCCCCGAAAAAGCGCTGCAACAATTAGCCGCCAATTGGCGAGATCAGTTTAATATTCCAATTCTGGCAATTACGGGCACTAATGGAAAAACGACCACCCGGGCAATGTGCGAGCTTCTTCTTGAAAAAAAATATAGTTTACATTGTACAAGCGGAAACCTGAATAATCATCTCGGTCTCCCGCTTACTCTATTAAAATTAACCCAAAAGCATACTTTTAGTTTATTGGAGCTGGGTACCAACCATTTTGGTGAGATTGCTTTCTTATCTGATCTATGTAAACCAAGCGCCGGTTTAATAACCAACATCGGTTTTGGTCATATCGAATTTTTCCGTGATCTTCGGGGCATTGCCCGGGAAAAGGAAGCGCTTTTTCAAGTATTACCGAACAATGGGCTCAGTTTCATTAATCTCAATGATCCTTTGATCGTTAAAATGAACCATCATACAAAACTTGTCAGCTACGGTATAAATACACCCGGAGCAGATTTTCAGGGACAGATTACCGGGTTTGATGAAAATGCCAACGCAACGCTTAAAATTAATAATGAAATCAAAATCCGGTTGAAGGTCCCGGGTAATTCAATGGTTCAAAATGCTCTTGCAGCTGTAGCTGTCGGAAGAACTTTCGGAATTAGCTGGACAGATATTAAAGAGGTACTGGAATCCTTTGAAGCGGTTCAACAGAGATTCACTATTAAACAAAGCAAAATCGGTCAAATTATTAACGATTCCTATAATGCTAATCCTAACAGCACCAAAGCCGCAATCGAAACTTTCTCAAAGATGAAATTGCCGGGGCGAAGAGTTTTTGTTTTCGGCGACATGTTCGAGTTGGGCGATTTGGCGGAAAGTTGTCATCGTGAAATCGGCAAAAGCATCGTGGAAGCGTCCATCGACATTTTCTTTGCCTACGGTCCCCTGTCTCTATTTGCCGTAGAAGAGGCACGGCGAGCCGGTTTGAAACAGGTTAAGCATTTTCTAAATAAAAAAGATTTAATCAGCGCTTTAAAAAACACTTTAAAAGTAACTGATACAATCCTGTTCAAAGGTTCCCGTGGGAACCAATTGGAAAAAGTAATCGAAGGGATTCAGGTATAATATGTTTTATCATTTTCTTTACCCGCTAAAGAATTATTTCAGTGGTTTTAACCTCTTTCAATATATTACCTTCAGAGCCTCAATGGCTGCCATAACAGCATTATTGATCAGCTTTATTGTCGGACCTATCATTTTACGATTATTAAAAAAGTATCAAATCGGCGAGATTATCCGGGAAAACGGTCCTAAAACCCATCTTTCCAAAAAGGGTACTCCGACTATGGGTGGAATTATTATCCTGATCTCCGTTATAATCCCGGTACTGCTCTGGGCAGATCTGAAAAATACTTACATTATTCTTATTATACTGGCAACACTCTGGATGGGCGCAATCGGATTTCTCGATGATTATTTAAAAGTCGTAAAAAAAATAAAAAAAGGACTAATTGCCCGGTATAAATTGATCGGTCAGATTACACTGGGACTAATCATTGGAAGTTACCTCTATTTTTCGCCGGAATTTGAATCTGTTAAGGGACTAATTTCAGTGCCGTTTTTTAAAAACCTCGATATCTCTCTTGGTATATTTTACATACCTTTTGTAATCTTTGTCATTACGGCAGCTTCAAACGCGGTAAATCTTACCGATGGTCTGGACGGCTTAGCGGCGGGTCTGATGGGCATTGCAGCACTCACCTTGGCTGTAATCGCCTATATAACCGGCAGGGTTGACTTCAGTCGCTATCTCAATACGCTTTATCTGCCGGGAAGTGGCGAGCTTACGGTATATTGCATGGCTTTTACCGGAGGAATTCTTGGATTCCTTTGGTACAATAGCAAACCGGCTCAGGTTTTCATGGGCGATACCGGCTCACTCGGGATGGGTAGCGCTCTGGGTGCTCTGGCTATCTTACTGAAAAAAGAGATTCTGTTTGCTCTTTTGGGCGGTGTTTTTGTTGTCGAAGCTTTATCAGTGCTGATCCAGGTAAGCTATTTCCGTTATACAAAAAGGAAAACGGGGACTGGAAAACGGATTTTTCTGATGGCGCCACTTCACCACCATTTCGAAATGAAAGGTTGGGCCGAAAGCAAGATCGTCATCCGGTTCTGGATCATCGGAATATTATTAGCAATATTAAGCCTAAGCAGTTTCAAGATATTATGATCAATTTGAAAAATTTACCTGTCAGCGTAGCAGATAAAAAAGTAACCGTTCTCGGTGCCAAACGAAGCGGTTTAGCCGCAGCCGTTTTATTAGCCCGCCAGGGCGCTTCGGTACTTTTATCCGACTCCGGCAAAGTGGAAATTCCTGAAGATATTCAGACCGATCTCGTTAATAATAATGTAACTATCGAGATTGGAGGTCACAGCCCTGCAGTTTTGAATTCGGATTTAGTCGTAATCAGTCCCGGCATACCGAAATCGGCACCAATCGTTAAAGCGCTTGAATCTAAAAGCATCCCTATTGTCAGCGAGATTGAAATGGCTTTCTGGTTCATGCCAGAAGCAAAATTAATCGCCGTCACCGGCTCAAACGGAAAAACCACTACGACAACTTTAATCCATAAATTGTTCAAAAATACCCAATACGACGTTTACTGCGGTGGTAATATTGGCATATCGTTCAGTTCCCTCATTTCGGAAGCCCGACAAGCTACCGGTAAGCCCAAAGTATTTGTTCTGGAGGTCAGCAGTTTTCAACTCGAACGGATTATTCATTTTCATCCCAATGAAGCGGTTATTCTAAATGTAACCGACGATCATATGGATCGTTATGAACATGATATCAATCTCTATCTACAGGCAAAATTGAATATTATACACAATCAAAACAAAAATGACCGCTATATCTATTTTGCCGATGATCCATTGTTGCAAAACAGTCTGCCGGAGCAGCCTCATAAATTACCTTTCGGCATTACAAAAAATCCAGATATGCGCTTTACTGCAGATGATAAAAATATTTACGATTCAAATAATCAGGTTTTTATCAAACGCAAAGACATCGCTTTATTGGGAGAACACAATCTACTGAATATTCTGGCAGCACTGAACGTAGTTTCGGGCTATGGTATTCCGCCGGCTCATATTAAACACGTCTTAAAACAGTTTTCCGGTATCGAACATCGCCTAGAATATGTTACCACAATTGACGGCGCTGATTATTATAATGATTCCAAAGCCACAAATGTTGATTCCGTTAAATATGCTCTGAAGAGTTTTAGCAAGCCGGTGATTATTATTCTCGGCGGTCGCGATAAAGATGCCGATTTCAGCACGTTATTGCCCTTATTAAAACAACATGCCAAAAAAGCCATTTTAATTGGTGAAACAACGGCAAAGATTAGCAAAATCATAAAGAATGAAATTGACTATACAATTGCGGCTTCAATGAAGGACGCCGTTGTAGAGGCAAAACATATTGCGCAGACCGGCGATGTCATATTACTGTCTCCCGCCTGTGCCAGTTATGATATGTTTGATAATTTTGAACAGCGCGGGAAAGTGTTTAAAGAGATCGTGTATTCAGTATCGGGAATTCAATGAAATGAGTGTTAAATATCACCGCTCAATCGACCAGTTTTATTTTATTCTGGCAATCCTGTTAATTGGATTCGGGTTTGTAATTCAGTACAGCGCCAGTTCATCCCTGGCGGCGGCTAAATTCAACGATCCCGGATTTTATATGCGGGGTCATTTTATTAGAATTATCGCCGGATTGGCGGTTGGTTTCTTTTTTCTGCAATTTAACTATGTCCAACTGAAATCCCTCGCCCCCCTACTCGCGAGTTTTTCAATTATTCTGTTGGCTTACGCATTGATTCACAACAATATTACCAAATCGGCTCCTACAGCTCGCTGGATTACGCTCTTTTCACATCAGTTTCAACCTTCAGAACTGGCAAAATTCTCACTTATTCTGTATTTAGCATCTTTCTATGACAGGCATCAGGATAAACTCTCAGATTTTAAGAAAGGCTTTCTGCCTCCGGTTCTAGTTATAACAATTATGATATTGCTAATCATCGCCGAGCCGGATTTCAGTACCGGTGCCATAATTGCCGCATTAAGTATCACGATTATGATAATTGGCGGCACAAAGCTGCGGTATCTATCTCCTTTTGTCGGATTATTAAGTATAATATCAATTATTACAGTAATCAACTCTCCTTATAAATTAAAACGGATTTTGACATCGATTGGCAGCAGCAATGATATACAAGGCACCGGATACCAGATTCATCAGTCCCTGATTACACTCGGCAATGGTGGTTTCTGGGGGCGGGGACTCGGCGGTAGCATCGAAAAGAACCTGTTCCTGCCGGAGCCCCACACGGATTTTATATTTTCTGTAGTAGGTGAAGAGTTCGGCTTTATCGGCAGTGTGCTATTTTTAATCCTTTTCCTGCTTTTTTTCATTCGCGGACTCCAGATATCTTTAAGAGCGCCGGATATATTCGGAAATCTGCTTGGAGTCGGTCTTTCGATCAGTCTGTTCTCATATGTATTGGCAAACGTCGGCGTCGTTTGCGGAATTCTGCCGGTCACGGGCTTACCCTTACCTTTCGCGAGTTACGGAGGCTCGGCAATGTTGTACAATTTTGCCTGCATTGGTATCATTCTGAACATTTCAAAAAACATGTTAGATAAACAAAAACCCTTAAGAATAGTGACTATTCATGAATAAAGAAAAACCGACTAAAAAGATGAAAATATTAATAACCGGAGGCGGGACTGGTGGGCATCTGTTTCCCGCAATTGCCCTGGTAGAAGAGCTAAAATCGAGAGCCGCTGAAATTGGCGAGTGTGAATTTCTGTTTATTGGAACGAGCAGAGGCTTGGAATCGACGGTGTTGGAAACTCTTGGCTACCCTCTCAGAAATATCTGGATTCGAGGTTTCCAAAGGGGACTTAGCCTCAGGAGTATGCTTACAAATCTGTTATTTCCCATAAGACTTTTGGTCAGTTTAATCCAATCTCTGACTATTATTAAGCAATTTAAACCGGATTTTGCCATTGGAACCGGAGGATATACCGCTGGTCCTCCCATCAGAATTGCTTCGTTGATGAAAATCCCCGTTTTCATGCATGAGCAAAATGTAATGCCCGGCACCACAACCCGGATGCTGGTCAAACATGCAAAACGGATTTACACCTCTTTCGAAGACACCAAACAATATATTGAAAACAGCATTTGCTACGGCACTCCGCTACGCCGATCCCTGGAAAGCGTCAGCCGTCATCAGGCGCTAAATTTCTATGAACTCAGCCCGAATTTAAAAACAGTTTTCATTTTCGGTGGCAGTCAGGGCTCGCAGGCTTTGAATAATTACTGGCAAACACATCTGGAAAACTATATCTCCAAACCGCACTGTCAATTTATCTGGCAAACGGGACAGAGAGATTACGAACACATTAAAAATTTGTTTACCGATAATCCTTATGTTCACATCACACCCTTTATTCATGAAATGGGCATCGCCTATTCTGCGGCAGATATAATCGTATGTCGCGCCGGCGCGCTCTCGCTCGCCGAATTATGCCTTTACGGGAAACCTTCCATTCTCATTCCTCTGCCTACTGCCGCGAGTAACCATCAGGAGATCAATGCTCGGATTATGGAAAAAGAGGGCGCCTCAATTGTTATTCTGCAAAATAACCTCGATTCCGAATTGTTGGATATCTCGTTGAATTCCCTGATTGCGGATGAAAATAAATTAAGTGAAATGGCGGCAAGGGCAAAAGCGCTTGCACGCCCCGATTCAGCAAAATTAATTATTAACGATATACTTAAATACCTGGATGAAAATGTTTGGAAAAATTAAAAAGGTTCACTTTATCGGCATAGGCGGGATCGGTATGTGCGGACTCGCAGAGCTGCTCGCGCACTGGAATTTTTCAGTTACAGGATCAGATACTCAATATTCCGATAATGTCGCGCGACTTGGAAAATTAGGAATAAAAATCTTTAGCGGTCATTATACAAAAAATATCCAGGACTATGATGCCGTGGTATATACTTCCGCAATTGACCCGGAGAATCCGGAATTTCTTGCAGCCCGAAAACGGGGTATTCCAGTCATAAAACGGGCCAAAATGTTAGGCGAAATTCTCAGATTACGCCCAAATAGTATTGCAATTGCCGGCACTCACGGAAAGACAACCACGACCTCGTTGGTCGGACATATTTTCTCCGAAGCGGGTCGTGACCCTATTGTTATATCGGGCGGTGTTATTAAGCAATCAGGCTCGACAATCCGGATTGGTTCAGGTGATACGATAATTGTTGAAGCCGATGAATACGATCACTCTTTTCTGCAACTTTATCCGACTCATGCAATCATTACGACCATCGAATCAGAACATCTTGATATTTATGGAACTCTGCAAAACATAAAAAGAAATTTTATTAAATTCGCCAACCGGTTGCCCTTTTATGGTAGATTGATTGTAAGCGCAGACGATAAAAATATCCAATCCATCCTGCCCGATCTGGCTGTGCCCTTCTATCAATACAGCACGGAACAACCAAGTATTATCCACGCCTCAAATATCCGATTTAGTAGCAACGGCAGCACTTTTGACGTTATGGGTCATGATCAGCCGCTTGGTGCAATCCGGCTCCCGCTTCCCGGTCTTCACAATATACAAAATGCCCTGGCGGCTATTGCCATGGGGCTCGAATATGGGATTGACTTTAATACAATCGCAAATGCACTGGGTAGCTTCAGCGGCATTGAGCGCAGGTTCGATATAATCTGTCAGTCAGACGCCCTTATGCTCGTCGATGATTATGCTCATCATCCCACCGAAATCGCAGCCACTTTAAAGGCTGCCAAAGACAATTGGAATCGCCGTATCATTGCCGTTTTCCAGCCCCATTTATACAGTCGCACCCAATCTTTCTATAAAAAATTTGCAGAAGCACTCAAACCAGCCGATATCTTAATTCTTCTCGATGTATATCCCGCTCGGGAAGAACCAATCCCCGGGGTTTCCGGCAAGCTAGTATATGACGAATTAATATCCATAGCACATCGGAATGTTCATTATTTTCAGAATATGGAGGACGTTCCTTCCTATGTAAAATCAATTTATAAACACGGCGACCTGATAATTACATTGGGCGCCGGAGATGTCAACAAATTACATAAATCATTTCAAGCCCAATTAAATGCTAATCAGGTTCATGGCAATGAATAAAAGTATCGAAAAACAATCTGTTTCATTTTTAAAGAGACTATTGCAAATCTTATTAATCACGATAGGAATTGCCCTGTTGGGGTTGTTGATTCACGGCGCAAACACCTGGTGCAATTACGTGGAATTATTTGATATTACCGAAATAAACATCATTGGCAATTCAATTCTGAGCAATCAGGAAATTCTCCGGCTTGCTAATGTCCATACGGATACCAGCCTCCGCTCCATTAATATACAGGCGGTCCAGGAGCGATTGGAATCCAATCCCTATGTCAAAGCGGCGGTGGTCAGCCGTGAGTTACCGAACAGGTTAAATATTTTAATTGCCGAACGAATTCCGATCTGTTACATCAATCACAATTCACTATTCCTGCTTGACAAAGACGGAATTATTCTACCGATCCCAGATCAGGCTATCGGTACAAATCTGCCGGTTATTTCAGGTTTTGAGAATGATTCCGCTGATTATCATCCGGGCTTTTACGTTCCAAACCAAAACATTTTAAACATTGTCGAAACAATCAGCAAAACACTCATTACAATGCCGGATTTATTCTCAGAAATATCCGAAATCCACTATTGGAAAGATGATAGCTATATCCTCTATACCGTTAAGGGCGGCACTCCGATTTTCTTTGGGAAAAAGAAATTATCCGAACAACTGAATATTCTGGCTCACTTTCAAAACCAGCTTCAGGGAAAACGAAATTTAAGTGATTATCAGTACCTCGATTTAAGATGGGAAAAACAAATTGTTGCAAAAGAACGACGTTCATAGGAAACACGGATGAAAATTCGAAGTCATAACGTCTCGGCTGTGGATATTGGTACTACAAAAACCTGTGCCCTAATCGCTGAAATTGATTGGGAAAACAAGATTCCAATCATCAAAGGATACGGAGTTGTAGATACCAAAGGTATTAAAAATGGCACAGTAGTTAACATCGAGGAGGTATCCGAGACAATTAGCAAGGCTAGCAACATTGCCGAAGAAATGGCGGACACATCAATTTCCAGCTGCTATGCCGGTATTGGCGGCGACCACATTCGCAGTATGAACACTCAGGGAATGATTGCAATTTCAAGGGACGCCCGAACCGGTTTAGGTGAAGCCCGGGAAATCGAGCAGGATGATATTGACAGAGTTATTGAGCATACAAAAGCCATTCCTCTCCCGGTTGACCGCCAAATCCTGCATGTCATGCCCCAGGAATTTATAGTCGATGAACAAAGCGGAATCCGGAATCCGATTAATTTGCTTGGACGAAGACTTGAGGTCAAAGTCCATCTGACTACATACAGTACAACCGTTACATCTAACTTATTACGATGTTTTAAAAATGCCAATTTATCAATCGACGGATTTGTACTCCAGGCTTTCGCCTCTTCCTACGGCGTATTAACAGCCAATGAAAAAGAATATGGTGCAATATTAATTGATATTGGGAGTGGAACCCTTGACATTATTGTTCTCCGGAATAGCGGTATCTACCATACCGGCGTTGTAAATTTTGGCGCTCAGCTGGTGACCAGCGATATTGCCTATCTGCTCCGGATACCGCCGGAATCCGCAGAAAAGATCAAAATATCGCAGGGTTGTGCATTTGCCGGTATGGTAGATAAAGAGGCGTTTTTCAAAATTGAAAGATCCGGTAATCGCCCGGCTCGTGAGATTCCGATTGCCAGGTTAGCTCAATATATTGAACCACGCATGGAAGAGCTCCTGCACGAAGCCTTTATGGAAGCCAAAAAAGCGGATATTCCCCTATCAAATATTCCCTTCTTGGTTTTAACCGGCGGCGGCAGTTTAATAAGGGGCAGTGAAGAGTTGGCAGAATCAATTTTTAAGATCCCATGCAGAATCGGCAATCCTATTGGGTTTAAAGGATACGAAGAAGAATTGAATAATCCAATGTATGCCGCTGCAATTGGGATGCTTAAGTATGCAATTGACGACAACATACTACAAAAATCCGTTCAAAAGACATCGCAAGGTTGGTTATCTAAAACCCTGGGTTGGATAAAGAATTTAACAGAAATAATGTAATCTTTAATACTGTGGGAGGTAACAATGTTATTTGAATTTGACGATTTGGCTAATCAAAAAGCAAAATTGAAAGTATTGGGCGTTGGCGGCGGCGGCGGAAATGCGATTAACCGAATGATGAAATCAGAATTAATCGGTGTCGATTTTATCGCCATCAATACCGATGCTCAGGACCTTGACAACAATCTGGCTCCGATGAAAATTCAAATCGGCAAAGATTTGACAAAGGGCTTGGGCGCCGGAGCTGTAAAAGAGGTCGGTCGAATGGCAATGGAAGCCGATCGACATTCGGTGCAGAATGCTATTAACGGCGCCGATATGGTTTTTATAACAGCAGGCATGGGTGGTGGAACAGGCACCGGAGCATCACCCCTGATCGCTAAATTAGCAAAAGAACAGGGCTGTCTAACCGTCGCCATTGTGACCAAACCGTTTCATTTTGAAGGTGCCAAACGCATGCAACGTGCCGAGGATGGAATACGCGAACTCCGTGAAAATGTCGACACTCTCATCGTTATCCCGAATCAGCGTCTTTTGAATATTGTTGATCGTAAAACATCCATCCGCCAGGCTTTTCAAACCGCAGACAGTGTCCTCTATCAGGCTACGAGAGGCATTTCAGACCTAATCAATCGTCACGGCATTATAAACCTTGATTTTGCCGATATAAAAACTATTATGAATAATATGGGTGATGCGATCATGGGAACCGGATTGGCTACAGGTGAAGAACGTGCGGTTCTTGCTGCTCAACAGGCAATTTCCAGTCCCCTGTTAAACGATATGAATATTCGAGGCGCCAACGGGCTTCTTATTAATGTCACCGGCGGTGAGGATTTAAATCTATTCGAAGTCGATGAAGCATGCAAAATTATTACAGAAGAAGCCGGTAATGAGGCTGATATTATCATCGGCGCCGTAATTGATGAAAATTTGACCGACGAAATTATGATTACTGTGATTGCAACCGGTTTTGGTAAAGAGAATCCAGATTATTGTCGAAATTCCGAATCAATCCTTATTCCGATGAAAGAAGAATTGTTCGCAGAAGAGATAACAGCCGGCAAAGAGATAGAATCTTTTGAAACAAAAAGTGGATCAGATACGGAATCAACCCTGAAAATTGCCTTTGAAGAAGAAAAGAGTTTTATCGATGATATCAAAGACATGAACGATAAAAACATTCCGGCTATCCTTAGAAAAATGATAAATCGCTAACTCCTCTCCACATCTAATAAACAAAGAGCCCCTGTTTAGACAGGGGCCCTTTGTTTATTTAAAATAATCTTTAAACCGCTTTTTGGACACTTCCATTCTTTAAACAAGAGGTGCAAACTTTAGCAGTGCGGGTTGAGCCGGCGACTACAATCCGCATTTTCTGCAAGTTCGGCTCCCACCGACGTCTTGTTTTATTATGAGCATGACTTACGTTGTTCCCATATATCGGCTTCTTACCACAAATTTCACATACTTTTGACATTATCTACTACTCCTTAAAAAATCGGTCAAATTTGATGATTATTCCTAAGAATGTCAAATATTTTCAGGAGTCAAAATTGATTTTGCAGAAAAATTACTGATTATACCCCGTTAGATGTTTTTTTCGAATTCCCACAAGAAGTGTTTGCACAAGAATTTTTAAATCCAGTAAGATCGACATATTTTCTATATAGTAAAGATCATAACGCAATTTTTCCCGTACGTCATCAATACTTTCATCATATTTGTATTTTATTTGAGCCCAACCCGTAATTCCCGGCTTAATTATCAATCGGCGGGAATAAAATTGAATGGACTGTTCCAAATCATTCACAAAATAAAGCCTTTCGGGACGGGGACCAACAATACTCATATCGCCCATTAATACATTAAAAAACTGCGGAATTTCGTCCAGTCCCACTCTTCTTAAAAATTTGCCGACACGAGTAATGCGAGGATCATCCTTTCCCGCCCACGTGGGACCGGTAGAATCCTCGGCATTCTTAATCATGGAACGAAATTTAATAAGTTCAAACTCCTGTTTGTTTTTCCCAACACGGCGTTGCTTATAAAATATTGGCCCCGGTGAATCTATAACTATGGCAATTGCAATAATTAGCCAGAATGGAAAAAATACAACGATAACAACCAGAGATATCACTATATCAATTATTCTTTTAAGTAACCATTCCCAGGTTTTCATATTGGAACTAAAAAACCGGATTAGCGAGACACCATAAATATGACTGGTCTTAAAACCGGATACCAGATTATAAAAATCAGGTAGCAGCTTAATAGAAACATTGTAATGACTAAACAGGGCAATAAGATCTATTACCGTATCACTATCGGAATCATCCAAAGCAATAATTACCTCTTTAATCTTTTCCTTTTTAATTATCGCCGGAATATCCTCAAACCCGCCTATAATTGGAATACCCTGGATTAATTTCCCGAGATTGCCATTAACATGATCATCAATAAATCCGACAATATTAAATTTTAAAACAGGCACACTTTTTATTTTTCGGACGACATTCACCGCTCTGTTAGACGCTCCGACGACCAGAGTTGGTCGCTTTTTGAAGCCTAAGAGGTTATTATTCTTAAGTATTCCGATTAGCAACAATCTCCCAAACCCGATACCAAGCACCAATAAAAAACCGTAAACAACCAGGATTCTTCTGGCAACGATTATCGGGAATCGGACTTCAAAACTCAGGAAGAAAATAAATAGTGTCCCCAAAAATATGATTTTGATAACGGTAAAAATCTCATCTATTCGCGATGTATCCCATTCAATCTTATATAAGTCGTTGGCGCCTAAGAGTAAGATCCAGTAAAGCACCGTCCATGAAATCCAAAGTACCAATTTAGTCGAGGTAAAATAATTGTAATAGGGTAACAATGGAACAACCCGCCAATAATATGTTATTAAAAATGCCAGAATAATAAATAGGCTGTCGCTTAAGATAAAGAGCACTGATTGGATAAATTCAGAAGTGTCAAATGGAATAAATTTGGTCTCCTTACTGCCATTCCCATTTAATAAACCATTGATCTTGCCATTCCCATTCTTTTCTCCATTATTGACTACAATTAGATTTTTTTTGATCTCGACGTAACCGAGGCGTCGAATTACCATACTCAGTAATATGGCGCCTATAAATAATATTGTGAGAATGCCTTCCTCGTTCAGCCACAAAAAGGAAATTCCTATTAGCCCTGAAACAAAACTAATAAAATAAATCACTATTACGGCATTCTTATGCGAAAATCCAATTGTCATCAGACGATGATGGATATGCTCTTTATCCGCCATAAAGGGATGCATACGTTTACTTGTTCTGCGAAAAAAAGCAACTGCCGTATCTAATACCGGAATGGTAAGAACTGTTAGCGGAGTGATCATATTTAAAGTGTTGCTATGTCCAATTCGTCCTATTTCCAAAGAAATAACTGCAATGGAAAATCCCAGAAATAGAGAACCGGCATCACCCATAAATATCGACGCCGGATGAAAGTTGTACTTTAAGAAACCAAGATTTGCAAAAATTAAAATTACATTGACAAGAGCGACTAATGTTCGCCCCGATTGCATCGCGATGACAGCAAATACCGCAAAAATAATCACTGCCACTCCAGATGCCAGACCATCCAATCCATCGAGTAAATTCATCGCATTGGTGATGAATACTATCCATAAGAGCGTGAAAATAAATGAAAATGCGCCTAAATTGATATTACCAAATAGGGGCAGGTAAATCGTATCAAATTGAAAACCGCCAATGACAACCAGGATAGCGGCTGCGATTTGACAGTAGAATTTGGTTGAAAATTTCAGACCTTTGATATCATCGTATAGACCGACTAAAGTTATAAATGAACATGCAATTCCAAGAATATAATAGTGGGTAGGAACTTTCCCGGCTATAATAGGAACGAGAAAAACCGATACTGCAGTGCCAACAATAACGGCTAATACAATCGCCACACCACCAAGATACGGCATAAACTTCTTGTGAACTTTACGGGGATTGGGTATATCGCCGATCTGAAAGCGAATTGCCACCTTACGGGCAATATTGGTAAACATTAACGAACTTGCTAATGTAATTGATATTATTAACAATAATGAAAATAGCATGTATTGACCCCTCGTAAATCTTTAGCTATTTTGTCTTACTGCTGAATTCTAACTTTTAAGATAAGCAATAAAAAACTGTAAAAATACAGTATAGCCTTAGAAAACAGAATTTTAAATTAAAATTTATATTTTTTTATGTAGCAACTAAAAGTCTAAATCACCTCAATAAACACTCCAATGGCAATATATCATTTTTTATATATCGGTGCAAGTTAATTTTGTCAACCGGCAATATTATCAATCAAAAGATCATACAAATAAGGTCAAACTATAGACCTCTTTAAATTGTCAGGCTATCTAACTTCTATTTTCCACTTCATAATTCCAGGGGGCCCTTTTATAATTTTACTACCATCAAAATAGCTGAAGAAAATGTTCCCTTTTGAAGCTATACTTGCACGTGAAAAACAAAGCCCTGTTCTCACACCCGTTGGGTCTGACAAGCGGTACAGTTCGATTGCATTCTTATAATCGGGAGATATATGAATCGTTAAATCAACAAGTTTCCCATCTCTATATTCCTTTTGTTCGGATATAAATATCAGTCCATATGGGGTATTTACCAGTGCACGCACTAAATTTTCCAAATTATCAATAACTTCAACATCAAGTGGTTCTGTTCGTTCGGCACGTACAAAAACTGCATTACCATCTAATTCATCGTCCGTTCCCCAATATAAATATTTTTCATCAAAAAACATCGCCGTAAACCTGTGAACATCCTGAGTTTTAGCGCCATTTGGATTTGGATCTGTCACGTCTTTCCAGGTCAGACCATCGTCCTCACTTTTCCATATCATGCACTCATAAGGTGCATCTCCTGATGATAAATACCACGTACCCGGATAATATGGATCCGGCTGAACAACATGGAAATGCCTTATCTCTGATTCGTTTGAACCTCTGGCTTTTTTAGTAAAAACCTTCTGCCAACTTTCGCCGTCATCTTCTGATCTCCAAACGGAAAAATGATCTACATTGCCACCATATTCGGCATAGATTATGACGCCCTTACTTTCACCAATACTCCAGTTACCAAGCCAGCTATATCCTCCTGTCTTAATAGATTTGATGACATCCCACTCAGGGGTAAAAAGCCATATTGTTGAATCTAATTCTTCCCAGAGAATGTGTCGTTTGGATTCCGTTGTAAAGCATCTCATCCATTTTACAGTATCGGAGCTGAAAACCAGATTATAATCCTCACCCAGATTCTCAGATAAATAAATATCTCCGCTATATCTTTTTGTGCCGATTACAATATCACTTGCTTGTAGGCTTTCCCAGGAATAAACATGCTCTAAAAATAGTAAGTTTCGGGTCACTTTTACAGATAATGAATATTTAGATGTACTGTCAGATAATAGGGTCCATGAGTCATCTGTATCTATAATCAGGATATCATCACATTTGAAAAATGTAAGAAGGATGATTATTAGAAAAAGGGAAATGACCAAAATACGGTTAACTTCTGATGTATTATTATTGATTTGTTCTTTATTCATTTTTTGTTCTTCAAATTACAAAAATAGTTCCTTAATAATTAAATATTTATTGCCACTTTTTATAGTTTAGGTAGAGTAATCTGAAAAAGTCATTATTCACCAACAAGCGATACTACAGCCGGCTTATAGTTTAAGAAACTCACTTTTATCACGAATTTCAACCAATTCTTCACCCAATAAAAAAGAGACAATAAAAGCCGCCCCGCCTGGGTGACGGACAGGTGCAGTGCAGTGACCATATTCATTGAGAAAATCGCCATCGCAACCCAATTTTCACTCGTTACCTCTGTTTTTGTCATTAATTTTCCCAATCCGTAGCGTGTCTTTGCCGTTCCTATTTTGCCTTCCACTTCATTCCTCTTACCCTGCTCTAAAACTCTCAACCGCTCCAATTCACGTGTCACGGCATCTATTTCCTTAGGTGGTCGTCCCAACTTCTTTCCGGAGAATCGAATTCCACTTTCTTTCAAGCATTTACGATTCTCACAGCTACCATGAATGCCGTCCGAAAAAAGGTAACACGAAATCTTTTATTTCGATTTGATTAGGGTCGTCAAAATTTACCATTTAGGGCTCCTATTTGATTTAACCTGTCTGGGTCCAGCGGCTGACGGACAGGCAGGTAAGTGCAAAGGGTTTGGCAAATATCGTTTTAAATGTATGCATTTTAACCCTAAATGTCAAGTTATAAATTATTGTTTATACAATATCATAACTACTATTTCAGGATGCCCTACGTATACGACCACTGCAGCGCATTACCGGTATTTATGACGATGACTGACAATAAACGCCATGATGTTCAGGTTGCATAAGAAGATGAAAGGCTCGATTTTACTCTATTGCTGGACAGCATAAACCTTTTACACGAAAGACTATTGTCCAGGATGATATAATTGTTCTTCAAATGGATCAAACAGGACCTTAAAATCAAATCCTTCCTGGGAACCAGCCCAAATGCGGTTCTAACGCAAGTATGGGTAGCTATGTGCTATTATCTGCTCCTGAGTTATATCAAATATCAGACTAAATTTGCTCATTCTATAACGGAATTGAGCCGAATGTTTAAAGAAATCACTCTGATAGAGTAAATTTAATCGATATTTTGTCCTTGAATTCAACCACAATTAAACGAGCCAGAAGCCCTATCCCGCAATTAACGCTTTTTAACCGGACAGTATTGATAGATAATAGAAAATCGCCTCTTGAAAAATCGATATGGTAAATGAACTACCCCGACGCAAGCATCGGGGTATCTAAGATCAGGATAACACCTCGAACAATTTCAGCTGCCCTCGGTATATCTGATCGTATTTCTTCCCTTGCCCCTTTACGTACTCCTGGATCACTATCTCGTTTCCATACCTTCCTACCGTATTCGCATGATAACCACTCGTCCAAAAGTGACCTCCCCATAAAAACCTCTTAACTTCGGAAAGTTTTGTCGCTCACATTTAATCCCGGGATTTATAGTTCCGTCATGTCCTCAGACCTGACAGAGCATCGAGAAGATTAAAGTACACCTGTCAGGTTTATTCAAATAATCGCATCCGGGATAGAAGAATCTTTTAAACCTGACAGGTGTA
This sequence comes from Fidelibacterota bacterium, assembly GCA_021161185.1. GTDB lineage: Bacteria > Fidelibacterota > UBA2242 > UBA2242 > UBA2242 > DPVY01. The sequence goes on along the minus strand of JAGHBC010000025.1, from coordinate 460 downwards.
TTCCACTTTACGATGAAGAGTTACGAAAAAAGCGTCAGGAGGCGAGAATATACCCTTGCGAAGGTTCCGAACCTTCGCAAAGGTAAACAAAATAGGTGTTTCCAATTAGCTACTCGTTCAATATATTTAAACGTAGAAACAAGCTGTCGGAATTTATTGCGAATCAATGAGGATGGTTTCGTAAAAAGGGGAAAATATGTCATTCTTGAACGAAGTGAAGAATCTCCATAACATTATTCGTAAAGGCATTAGAGATTCTTCGTTATCACTCAGAATGACACTCCCCAGACTTTTTACGAAACCACCAGCAATAATTAGAAAAATATTAAAGTTGCTCTTTGATAAAAAGCTCAAAATTTCAGAACAAAATAGAACAATAATCGTTTATAAAAACAATGAAAGATATAAAAATGTTTAAAATATTTTATTCCTTTCCGGCGATCTTTTTGATGTTAAATAT
>JAGHBC010000081.1 GCA_021161185.1 Fidelibacterota bacterium | reverse complement strand
TTCATATCCAGATTGTTTTCCGCGACAACATCATAACAAAGTTGTTCAAGTTTGTGACAATTGGGACAGCCGGATCCCAATACGATTACATTTAACATTTTCAAGCTCCTTTAATTGGTTTTAAACTTGCGTATATAAATTTCATAAAACTGTTCTTTGATTTCGTCCCGGACACACCGGTAAAGCTTTAATATTTCTTCCGGGCTGCCGGTGGCGTTTGCCGGATCATCAAAGCCGATATGCAAACGATTTTTCACATTCCCTGAAAATACCGGACAGGTCTCTTTAGCGCCGCCGCAAACTGTGATGACATAATCGAAGTTCTCTTGCAAATATTGGCTGACCGATTTTGGGGAGTTTCCAGATAAATCGATACCGATTTCCCTCATTACGGCAATTGTATTAGGATTAACACGGTCAGCCGGTTCGGTTCCGGCAGAGTAAACTTCTAATTCAGAATCAAAGGATTTTAAAAATCCTTCCGCCATCTGACTGCGGCATGAATTACCAGTACAAAGAATGAGTATTTTCATGGTTTAATTCCTTTTTTTTGACAGGATTGACATGATGGGAGAAATGGAGTACTGGAGTGTTGGAAGGACAACCACCATACAACATCCTAACATCCCGTCTAAAATAACCTCCCGTATATCATTCCGGTTATTGTCGCCATTATGACGACCAGGCTGACATAGACAACTGTTTTCTGAGTGCCGATAACGCTGCGGATAACCAGCATATTTGGCAAAGACAGCGCCGGTCCGGCAAGTAGTAATGCCAGCGCCGGACCTTTACCCATGCCGTTAGCGATGAGTCCCTGTAAAATCGGTACTTCGGTGAGCGTGGCAAAATACATGAAAGCGCCGGCAATAGAAGCGAAAAAATTAGCAAAAAGCGAATTGCCGCCTACCAGTCCTGAAATCCAGTTGTTGGGAATGATGCCCTGTCCGTTTTCCGGTCCGCCAAGTAAGAATCCGGCGATTAAAACGCCAATCGCCAGGAGTGGCAGAATCTGTTTCGCAAAACTCCAACTGGATTCCAGCCATTCCGATGCTTCTCCGGGTGTGTTTGCAATCAGAATACTCAATGAGATAACCGCGACTGTAAAAGTGATTATGGGACTGTTGGGGAATAAGATCGCCGATAAAATCACCGGAATTGCCGAAAGGATTACCCACCGCAGCCTTATTTTAATTATAAAAATCAATGAAAAGCCCAGACCGATCCCGAATAATCCGGTGATCAGCCATTTACTACTATATAAAAAATGCCACACTCCGCTGTCTGCATTGGTTTTGCCCCAATTCACAAATATGAGGATGAGGACGAGAATGAAGAAATGAATCGCTGTCTGCCATAAAGGTCTGCTTACTTCGGGTTCGGGCATGGACAATTGGTTATTAGCCTTTTCGGTTTCCTCTTTGTGATAGATCAGATGCATTGTAAAACCAATTACGACACTGAAAATGACGGCGCCGATGATTCGGGCAATCCCCAACTCGGCGCCCAGAATCCGGGCAGTCAGAATAATGGCTAATATGTTGATGGCAGGGCCGGAATAGAGAAATGCAATTGCCGGTCCCAATCCGGCGCCGCGTTTATAAATTCCGGAAAATAGCGGTAAAATCGTGCAGGAACAGACAGCCAGGATTGTCCCGGATACGGAAGCAACGAGATAAGCCAGCCATTTTTTTGCCGATGCTCCGAGATATTTGATGACAGCTGCCTGGCTGATAAAAACCGAGATAACTCCGGCGATGAAAAACGCGGGAATCAAACAGAGCAGAACGTGTTCACGAGCATACCACTTTACAAGACTCAGCGCTTCGTAAATTGCCTGAGTGAATCGTGAATTACCAACCGGCAGATAGAACGCTGCCAGAAATATTGCGATAATCCAGATTAGTTTTTTATATTCTTCTTTCCAGTTCATCCTGATATGCTTTCTATTTTCCGCAAAGATTTGCTCGATCGATTGTCCGTAATTGTTCGGCATCCTTAATAATGGTTTCATTGCTTTCAAGCCATTCTGATATGATAGGGAGGAGGAGGGCTGCTTTATTTTCCGGTTGTAATGTGTAGTTGACCCATTTGCCGTTTTTTTTATCGATAATGAATCCGGCGTCCCGCAGAATTGAAAGATGCTTGGAAACTGTTGATGTCGCCAGCTGTAGCGCCTCGGTAATTTCGCAGACGCATAACGGTTTTACTTCAAGCATCTTCAGGATCCGCAAGCGGTTGGGATCGGACAGGGCTTTAAATATTTTTGTAAATTCTCGCATAATATCTCCAAATTGGTTATTGTCATTTCGACAATTGGCGAAATATAAAATAACAAAAGTGAAAATGCAACTATTTAGTGTCTGCCCATAAAGTATAAACCACTGAAGTGGTTATTTGATACAAAGAATATTTTTATCACCATAATCCCGATTTCTCGGGATGGTGTTGTCTCAACTGCAATATTATCAAGATATTGAGATAACACCTGAATTTATTCAGGTGGGAGTAACCGTTAATAATCTTTAACTGATTCATCAGTTTTTCAAGTTTATAGACAGACTCTATTTAAGCTCAAAGAAGAATAAAAATCTTCAAATTTTGGGTGAGATCAATACTTTTTGCCAAAAGAGAGCGGTATGTTACAAAAGAACAGATAAAGTGTTAGAATTTATAAGTGAAATTCCTTAGTTTTTAATGTTGTTTTACTATCTATATTTTTTGCATAGAGACATTAAAATTGATACAAGATAATTTCAAATTGGATACTGAAACAGGAGACCGGTATGAACAATAGTTCAGTAAATGAATTGGGCAAAGAAAAAATAAGCGCAGTTTTACATTTTTCCGATAATTTGCCTTACGGCTTAAAAGGGTTTTCAAAAATGCTGGATTCGGTTCTGAATCTTTCCCGACCGATTGACGAGCTGATTGTTCTAAATCATAGGGGTAAATATCTTCCGGAATTTGATTTTCCATCGCTGAGCGTGAAAGTAATAAACGGAAATTTCGAAAATCTTGCCGGGTGGTTGGATGCCGCCCTGCAGACTGCTTCCGGTGATTATTTACTTTATTTAAATAATCTTACCGCGGAAATCGGGTTGAAGCATTCATATATTGATGCTGCTTTGATTTGTGGTGTGAAATATCCGGGAATGGGAATGTTATATGCGGATTACGATTTAATTGAAAATGGCAAATGCAGGGAAATACATTTAATTAAGCATCATGCCGGTCGGCTTCGTGATAACCAGGATTATGGACGTGTCTTTTTATTTAATTGTGAAGCGCTCAGATTTGTCAAGGGTTTTGATAAAAGTATAAAATACAATACGCTCTATGATATTCGTCTGAAATTATCGGAATACTATGAGATTATTCATGTGGCAAACAAACATGCCGGTTCTTTGTATCGGGTAGTTGCCGAAGGTAAAAAACACAATGTGTTTGATTATCTTCTTTCGGGAAAAGATGTTCAGCTTGAAGCTGAGTGGGTGCTTACCGGGCATTTGAAGCGGATCGGAGCATATTTAAAACCCGGATTTAATATTCATCATCGACCCAGGACTGAGGAGGTTTACGATTTTACAGCCTCGGTTGTAATTCCGGTTAACAATCGTCCGGAATTTATCAAAACAGCCCTGGATTCTGTCTTTGCCCAGACCGAAAAAAATATTGAAGCGGTGGTTGTCGTCAATGGCGGGATCAGTGATCCGACTGTTAGAGAGGTTAATAAATATCTGCCTGGCGGTTCAAAATATGACGTCGGGAAGCCACCGGTAAGATTAGTCGTTGCTGATATCAACAATATCGGCTTATCGCTGAATCTTGGAATTCGTGCTGCAAAGGGTAAGTATTATATTCAGTTGGATTCCGATGACCGGCTTAAACCGAATGCCGTTGAGAAAGTCGTCCAACTTTTTGAATCTGATGATCAGATTGGCATTGTTATCGGCTCTTATGAAGTTTGGGCGAAGAAAAATAACGGTGAATTTATTCGAGTGCCTGAGATTCCGGTAGTTACGCATGACGAGTGGACGGCAGAGAACGGTCGCAATAATCTGTTGCATATTAACGGAGCCGGCGCGCCGCGTTGCATTCCGATCAATATTATTAAAGAAATGGGCTATTTCGGAATAAACGATGAACCGTATGCCCGGAACTACGGCGAAGATTACGACCTGGTAATGAAAATCAGTGAAAAATATAAAGTTGGCAGGATATATGATCCGATTTATGAGGTAGTACGTCACTCCGGAGGAACCGATCACAACATTAATCAGGAAACAATCGATCGGAATGATGAGGCGAAGGATTATATGCGAAGAAAGGCAATCGAGCGGAGAATTAAGTTAAATGAATGTCATTAGTCATTAGTCAATTAGTTGTTAGCAGAGAATCATTATGAAATTAGAGGAATTACGTATTTATCAATTGGCTATGGAAATGAGTGAGATTATTTGAGTACAAGTACAGGAATGGGATTATTTTTCAAAGGACACCATAGTTCCTCATAAATCAATTTCTTGTTTTTTTTTGAAAAGAAAATTTTAACGCAAAGGCGCAGAGATCGCAAAGGTACGCAGAGTTTACCCCATGTAATAAGAAAAGACAAAAATAATATGAAGGTGAATTCACTCCGTGTAATAATCAATGCAAGGATAATGGCTAATAAAAAATGGAAAAATATTACATGGGGTTTATCAGAAAACTTTTTCCAAAAAGTGTTTGCCTTAAATGTGTCAGCAGCTTCGGTTTGACTACATGTTTGTTGTACATTTAATAATTCTCTGCGTTCTCCGCGCCTCTGCGTTAAGTATTAAAACCCTTTTCGAATGGGGTATAATTAGAAATTTGAGGAAACAAAGACCTGGTTAACAAAGGCACATAATAGGAAATTGTTAAGTGATAAAAACTTTGAAATACTTATGAAAGAAATAAATTCTCTTGGAAAGCAATTAAACAAGTATATTAAATCGATTGGTGAAATGACCAATGACCAATAACCAATAATTTGAAAGGCAGTTAATGAAAGGTGATATTTTGCTGATCGGTGCCGATGGAGGCGCTAGTAAAGTCAATTGTTGGTCAATTGAAATTGAAGAATCTGAAAGCTTTTTCCTGGGATCGTTCCAGACGGAGAAAGCTTATTCCGAATATCCTGAATATGATCCCTTATTTAAACCTGTTGATTTGAAAATTCAACTTGCCGAGCGGGAATCGGGTCGGATCAAGCTGACAGAGAAAGAAATTCAACAGGGGCAAGCCTATACTTCGGCATGTGCTGACGGAATTATCGAAATTGCCTGGAAAAGCAATGCCGTCAAAATCCTGGTAGGTATTGGGATGCCGGGTTTAAAAACTGAAAATCAACGTGGAATCTCCGCCATGGCTAATGGTCCCCGGATAATCGATTATGCGGATCGGATAGAAAAACTTGTTTCCGAAGCGGGTATAGAGCTCGCTGCTCCTATTGCTCACATTGGAAGTGATGCCTACTACTGCGGTCTTGGTGAAGAATATGCCAAGATGGGGCAATTTCGAAATGTGCGGAATTCATATTACCTTGGTGGTGGCACCGGTGCCGCAGATGCGCTAAAACTCGCCGGCAGACTGGTTTCATTAGATGACATTAAAGATTGGTTTGTAAAAGCCTGGGAAATGAAATGTCCTGAAGGAAGGTCGGTTGAAAAATATGTTTCATCCAGGGGAATTCAATCGATTTTTGGCGAGTTTACCAATCAAACGGTTGCTGATTTGAATGCGCAGTCGATCTATCCGCCGCAGATAAGAGAGAAGGCGCTTAACGGAGATACTGCTGCTCAGGAAACGCTTGAAAGGGTGGCTAAGTATTTAGCCTTGTTAATCTATGAAAGAATAACAACATTGTTCGCCGGATGGCAGGGATATTTTGACTTGTTAAACCCAAACCGTTCTGTTCCGCATACCGAACACCCCTACAAAAAATCTGTTTTTGACAACATTATCATAGGACAAAGATTGGGCAATCTGTTAAAAGAATCCAAAAATGATCATGTATTGTGGAATCCACTCATTCAATATTTGAATATGTTAATCCAGGAAAGTTCAATTTTGGATGAAGGCGCTCGAAATCACTATTGTCCTGCGGGACAATTTTCGGAAGAGCGAATTGTAATTTCAAAATTACGCGAAGCCCCCGTCTTAGGAGCGGGTATTGATGCTTGGCTTAACAATAAAGAGGAGTTATAAAGATGTTGGAGCCAAATGTAATTCCCAATGAGGAACCTGTTTTACACGTAGGAATTGTATTACCTGAAGACCGGTATGATAAGATCGAGATCGAAATTCCCGCTTCACCAAAATACAAATGTATATCCGATACCCGGCATGAGGAGATACTCAAAAAAAATAATATACTGGAATTTGAGCTGGATGAGGGAGTAATCTCGCTGGCAGTAAACGACCGGGATGTGGCGCAAAGTACCCAATGGCGTATTGAGCCGGTTGGCAGCGACTATGTAATGGCTAATAGAGCCGGATTAAAACTCAAAGGAGTTGTGGCGGGTAGAGGCTTTCACTGGGTTAAAAAAATTGATGTCTATTTACCCGGAGCGATCGAGCTGCGCATTGTCGATAATGTTTTACTCGTTAGTAATATTTTACCTATCGAGCAATATCTGATGTGTGTGGCGACATCGGAGATGAGCGCCGAATGTCCTACCGCTTTAATTGAATCTCAAACCATTGTGGCAAGATCCTGGATGTTGGCGAATATTGAAATGAAGCATGTTGATATTGGTTTGGATGTCTGTAATGATGATTGCTGTCAACGTTACCAGGGCACGACCTTTCTAAGTGACAAATCTATCAAGGGCGCGTTAAACACTTATGGTAAAGTCCTACTAAGCGGCAACAAAATCTGCGATGCCCGTTATTTTAAAAGCTGCGGCGGTATAACCGAATCCTTTGAAAATGTGTTTGGCGATGAACCGGTTAGCTATCTGAAACCGGTTGTAGATGCTCCTGAAGATTTTCGAAATGACGCACTTCCTTTGAAGACCGAAAAAGCAGTTCGGGAATGGATCGAAGATGTCCCGCATTCATTTTGCAGTCCGCATGTCGTTCCCGAAAACGATTTGATTCGCTATCTGGGAAATGTCGATGTTGAAGGCGAATATTTTCGGTGGAGGTTACGTTATACCCAGAAAGAAATAACCGCCTTACTTAATCTGAAACTGGATTTGGATGCCAATGCCATACTGAATATTCGACCACTGAAACGCGGATATTCAGGGCGGCTGACTAAGGTGCAGATCGATTATATTCGCTTAGATGGGGTTCAAGAGTTTAAAATTGTCGAAGATCAATATATTATCCGGCAAGTATTTCATGAACTGTTTCTCTACAGCTCGGCTTTTGTCATCGATATTGAGAAAGGTAAAAATGACATTCCCGAAGCCTTTATTCTAAAAGGCGCCGGTTGGGGGCATGGCGTCGGCTATTGTCAAATCGGAGCCCTTGGAATGTCGTTAAAAGGTTATTCTGCGGAGGAGATTGTTTTCCACTATTATCCCGGTTCAACTTTGAAAAAAATATATTGATACTATAAGAATTGATTCTATACGAAAAGGATTGCAATGTCTAAATCAGAGCAAACAAAAAAGATGAAAAATCGTTCCGGTTGGTGGTGGGTGCCTTCGCTGTATTTTGCCGAAGGTATTCCTTATGTAGTTGTAATGACTGTGTCAGTGATCATGTACAAAAATCTCGGTATTTCAAATGCCAAAATTGCTCTTTATACCAGCTGGCTTTACCTGCCCTGGGTTATTAAACCTCTCTGGAGTCCGCTCGTTGATATTCTGAGAACAAAACGATTTTGGATTATAACGATGCAGCTTATCATAGGAGCCGGGTTGGGCGGAGTCGCTTTAAGTATTCCGGTGCCAAATTATTTTAAATTCACCTTAATTTTCTTTTGGCTACTTGCATTTAGTTCTGCGACCCATGATATCGCCGCAGATGGTTTTTACATGCTTGGACTGAACCAGCATGATCAGGCCTATTTTGTTGGAATTCGATCAACGTTCTATCGCTTTGCAATGATTTTCGGACAGGGAATTTTAATCATGTTAGCCGGTTTTATCGAGAGCCATACAGGTTTACAAAAGTTGGATATTCAGGTCTATTCCCAGCCCGGCGCCATGGTTCAGGAATTTAAAATAAATTCAATGGAAAGCTATTCAACTTTAGATGGGGAATTGCGTTTAATTAACGAACCTGAAATCTTAAATATTGATACCACACCAAAACCAAAATCCGAGATCGATTCGCTATTAAAACTTGTGAAAGAATGGAATATTGCCCAGGGACAGGTTTATGAAGAGCCTGAACTCAGGAAGGTGAAAACTTCCTGGTTTACAAAGCAAGTATCCGACCCGTTGAAACACACGTTAAAAACCCACTTTGGCGAGAAACCGATACCTGTCCGACAGATTGTCGGTAATGTCGGGTTTGTCTATCTGCGGCTAAGCCGGAAACCGACAACCGATAAAGATATTATTGTCAATTTTGGAAGAAGCAAGGGCGATAAATCGATCTCATTAATTGACGGGACGCGATTTGTCTTTAATCAGAACAATTGGAATAAACCAGTAGTTGCCGTTATTCAGCTGGATCCAAAGTTGCGGAGCCGAACAAATGCCGTATTTTCGGCGAAATCAGGGAATACAAAATTAGCCTGGTCAATTACCTTTTTTATTATTATGGGTCTGTTTATAGTCTTCTTTATATACCATAAACTTATACTTCCTAAACCAATTGCCGATATTAGCCATAATAATGTTCAAGCCGGTCAAATATTTAGTGAATTCTTCAAGACCTTTGCGGCATTTTTTAAAAAGGAAAAGATCGGAATTTCAATAGCATTTTTACTGTTATTCCGGTTGGGTGAATCTCAGTTAGTGAAGTTAGCCTCCCCGTTTTTACTGGACTCTCAGGAAATGGGCGGTCTTGGTCTTACAACCGGTCAAATTGGATTCGTATATGGAACCGTTGGTATATTGTTTCTCACTTTTGGAGGAATTCTGGGAGGAATTGTCGCTTCCAGGCATGGCCTGAAAAAATGGATTTTCTGGATGGCGGTTGCAATCAATATTCCGGATGTTGTTTATATTTACATGTCACAAGTCCAGCCCGACAATTTTCTGATTATTAATATTTGTGTCGCTTTTGAACAGTTTGGATATGGATTTGGGTTTACGGCTTATATGCTTTATATGATTATTGTCGCCGAAGGCGACCATAAGACTGCTCACTATGCCATTTGTACTGCTTTTATGGCTTTGGGGATGATGATTCCCGGAATGGTCAGCGGCTGGATACAGGAAATTATTGGTTATCGGAATTTCTTCATCTGGGTTATTATTGCGGCAATTCCCGGATTCTTTTTAATCCGCTTTTTACCGATACCCAAAGATTTTGGAATTAAGAAACAGGTTAACTAATAAAAAATGTAATGATTAAGTAGTAGGGAGATTGTATGGCGGGAACTGGATTTCAAACTATCGATTTTGTAATAGTGATAATGTATTTGGCGTTAGTAGCCTTCATCGGAAGCGTTTCCGGCGGAAAGCAACGCACCACTAAAGATTATTTTTTAGGCGGCTCCAATATTCCCTGGTGGGCGGTTGCTTTCGCAATTGTAGCGGCGGAAACAAGTACGTTAACCTTTATCAGCATCCCCGGGTTGGCTTATATTGGCAACCTGAATTTTTTACAGGTGACATTTGGCTACCTGATAGGCAGGATAATAGTAAGTTTCATTTTTCTGCCGGCTTATAAAAAAGGTGATCTTACAACGGCATATGGATTATTGGAAGATAGATTTGGACAGACGACTCGCAGATATGCATCAATTGTGTTTTTATTAACACGAGTCGCCGCCGATGGGGTCAGGCTGTTTGCAACATCCATTCCTTTAGCCTTGATTTTTAAAGCATTTCCTCTGTTTGCAGGAATGACGAATATCCAGATATATTCAATTTCAATCATCATTATTACCATAATAACATTGATCTATACTTATACCGGTGGGATGAAAGGGATAATCTGGGTTGATGTTTTACAGATGGGCATATATCTCGGCGGAGCAATAATTGCCCTGATTATTCTCTTTAATAAAGTTCCGGGCGGATTGTCAACTGTAAATATGTATTCCGGCGATGTCAATAAATTTGCTCTGTTCAACTTCAGTTTTAAAAACTTTTTTTCGCAGCCTTATACTTTTATCGGTAGCGTTATCGGTGGCACATTTTTATCAATGGCTTCACATGGAACGGATCAATTAATAGTTCAGCGCTTATTAACGACAAAAACACTAAATGACAGTAAGAAAGCTCTGATTGCCAGCGGTATTATTGTGATTATCCAGTTTACACTGTTCCTGTTTGTCGGGCTGATGCTGTTCGCATTTTTCAAGGGCGCTCCCATCGGCGGTGAATCAACCTTATTTACAAAACCGGACGAGATTTTTCCCTACTTTATCATTTATTACCTGCCAACGGGAATCCGCGGATTGATCATTGCCGGTTTATTTGCGGCGGCGATGTCAACTCTGGCAGGCTCGATGAGTTCGTTATCTTCATCGGCAATGATGGATTTGTACAAACCGACAATCGGGAAAAATAGTGACGATAAACAGGATTTGTTCGTCTCGAGGATGTTAACGATATTTTGGGCGGTTGTTCTAACAATTGTAGCCTTCCTGTTTATAAGAGTGTTACAATCAGTGGTTGAAATTGCTCTAAGTATCGCGTCAATAACATACGGCGGTTTATTGGGGACATTTTTATTGGGGGCGTTATTTAAAAAATGCGATGAAAAAGCCGCAATCTGGGGTTTTACGGCTGGAATAGTTGTGATGCTCTCTGTAATTCTTATTCCGTATTTTATGGGAGCGAAGCCGATTGTTTATTGGACCTGGTATACATTGATAGGTACCTTGACGACCTTAATAGTTGGCAATATAGTTGCCTATATTCGGAGACATTAACGGATTATCAGAGCAAAGATTGTTGCTATTTCAGACATTGATGCTGCATATTTATTATTTTGAGTGAATAAATTATGTTGTCGATCAAATTATTTTTTGTGAGGATCAAGTGAAAAATGTAAAACCGCCCCAGACCCTTTCATTGTGTATGATTGTCAAGAACGAGCAGGAATATTTACCGGATTGCTTAGAAAGCATAAAAACGATTGTCAATCAAATTGTGATTATAGATACCGGCTCGGATGATAATACCGTCGAGATTGCTAAAAAATATGGCGCTGAAGTTTATTATTTCAAATGGTGCGATGATTTTTCCGTAGCTCGGAATGAATCGATCAAATATGCCGGTTGTGATTGGATATTGTGGATGGACGCCGACGAGAGACTATTGCCCGAATCTATTCCTGAAATAAAAAGATTATTGAAATATGAAAAGAAACCGATAATCTATAAAGTACATATCCGCAATATTATGCAAGACGGACAGAATTATACACTTTCCAATGCCCATCGCCTCTTTAATAACCATAGAGGAATCAGTTTTTCAGGGCGAATTCATGAGCAGATATCCCCAAGTACAAAAAATTTAAAAGGTGAAGAGAGAGATTCAAATGTAAATCTTTATCATATTGGCTATGGTTTTGAGGAAAAAAAGACAGCGGACAAACTGGAAAGAAACCGGAAATTGCTGATAAATATGGTAAAAGAATCTCCGAATAGCGCCTATGCGCATTTTACTTTGGCGCAGAACTATGGCATGTTGAATAAACCGGAAAAAGCGCTTGTCCACTACCGCAAAGCATATAGTTTAAAACAGTTTGATCCGGCAATGACGGCATCGCTTCTCAATATCATGAGTGGGAATTTAGTAAAGCTAAATATGCTCGAAGAGGCTTATGAATATGGTACAAAATCGATCAAATTGAGACCTGTTCAGGCAGGCGGTTACTATATACTTTTTAAGATAGCAACAGCTAAACAGGAAGACGAAAACGCAATCAGATGGCTGCAAAAATTACTATATATGACGGAAAAAATCGGGAATACTAAAACAACTATTTCAACGGATGTTCTTATTAGCCCGGAAAAAATACTGCTTAATCTGGGCTCCCTCTATAATAAAACCGGTCGGATCGATGAGGCTCTCGAATGTTTTCAAAAGGTTTTAGATAAAAATCCGGACAATATTGACGCTATTAAAGGGTTGATCGAATTTTATTTTAGAAAGGGTGATTTTCGCCTGATGCACGAGTATTTTACTAAACTCTACAATCTAATACCTGATGATTTACGATATTTTGATTCAGTCGGAACCCTTTTAATAAAACAGAATAAGTTTCAGGAATCAATTTTAATTTACGAGACTATTCTGTCAGGATATCCAAATAATGTAAATGTGTTAAAGCGGTTAATCGGCTTGTATGGAAAGATCGGTAACTTGCAAAAAGCTAATGAATTGTTTGCGATCTTAAAAAATACGGAAGATTCAAAACCTCTGAAATCTAAAGTCATAAAGTCATCAAGTCCAAAGTCATAAAGTCGTAAAAATGGAATCTTGCTTCGACTTTCGACCTTCGACATTAGACCTTTGACCTTAAGACCTTCGACTTCTATTAAAAACCAATATATTTTCTTGAATAATCTCCTTGTCAGGGAATAATTGCAGGTTTTTCTACTTTTTTACTAAAGTTTATAGAATTATGTCCGATAATGTTATTGAGTTACGAAGTTTGTTAAAAATTGACAAAGAAAAACATGTCGAAAAAAGAAGTTTTCGAAGCAAAAAAAATGTGTGACAAGGAAGTTACACTTTTAAACAAGGAGGTTTAAGATGAGTGATTTAATGAGAGTTTGTACTAATGTTCAGGCAATGCAGGCGAGAATTGCCTTAATGAGAGTTAACGATGAGATTAGTGTGCATCAGCTTCGTTTAGCGACTGGTAGAAAAATCAATTCTGCCGGTGAAGACCCTGCCGGTTATGCTCTGGCGCGTAGTCTTGAAAGTCGCAAAAAAGGACTTTCGGTTGCTCTCGATAATGTCTGCAATGCGCGTAATGTTTTAAATATTGCTGAGGGTGGTTATCAAAACATTATGGATATTCTGCAAACCTGCAAAGAGAAAGCCACACAGGCAGCTGACGGGTCATTATCTGTTGTTCAGAGAGAAGCTTTGAATGAGCAGGTTCAGGCATTGATTCTGGAAGTTGATGAAATTGCAAACGGCACTACTTTCAATGATTACAGTTTGATTGGTAGTACGCCGGAAAATCTGACTTTTCATATTGGGGAGGGTGCGTCTGATTCTCTTCCAGTGGCTTTAGAATCAGGTGATTCCACAAGTTTAGGAATTAGTACTGTTGATCTGTCAGGCGCTGATTCTGCAGCTACAGCTATTTCGACAATTAGTGACGCTATTGATAAATTATCAGGTTCGATTCAGAAAGTCGGTCAATACAAAGCCCGGCTCGATACGAAGGAGTCAAATCTTTCTGTAGCGATCACGAACACTGAAGCTGTTAGAAGTAAGATTGAAGACGCCGACTTCGCCAAAGAACAGATGGAAGTGGTTAAACTTCAAATCCTGCAACAGACCGCCGTAGCGTCTCTGGTTCAGGCTAATTCAGCGCCCCAGGTTGTGCTTTCACTTTTCCAGTAAAATAACGATTTATTGATATTGAAGACAATTAAGTCTGCACATAAGCTCTTTGAAATAAATGGCATAAGGCTCCGTTTATTATTGACTATTGATTATTGAAAACAGGCAATCGACAATTTATTATTGATGGTTTCGTAAAATGGAAAATCAACAATAGATAATTTAGTTCGTGGTAATCAAAATATTTTAGGCCCAACGCACATTTTGCAGGTTATCGCAACACCATAGACGATATGATAGTTTTGGAAATAAATAAAAATGAAACCTGACGGTTTCGTAAAAAGGGGAAAATATGTCATTCTTGAACGAAGTGAAGAATCTTTATAATATTGTTCATAAAGGCATTAGAGATTCTTCGTTATCACTCAGAATGACACTTTCAGGACTTTTTACGAAATCATCAAACCTACATTTCAATAATTTGACACAAAGAGGTATGAAAATAAACATGATAACAGAACTCTAATAAATTTAAAAGATGATC
>JAGHBC010000096.1 GCA_021161185.1 Fidelibacterota bacterium | reverse complement strand
GTCCTGTCTCGGAAAAAACCGGTCAAGACCGGCAGCTATCCCTGCGCAGCCCTGACCGGTAAATTGTTCAGCAACTCAAAAGAATTATGGCTTGGTGATTGTAGGTGATCCAACTACGCCATCTTCATTGATTGTTGCTTCTACGGTAACGCCTTCTGAACGACCGGTTGCTGTTACCGTAAATCCCGTAGCACTTATACCTGAAAGTGCCAGGATTGTGTTTGCAGTTGTGTCTTGAACGCCTAGCATAGCATAAGGATTAGTAGCCGTAGAAAGAGGTGTGAAACTTCTTCCGCCGCCACCCATCTGTACCGGTTTACGCCAGTAGGCTGCGGCATTTGAACCGACTGTATTAACTTCCTGAACCAGACGATCGGCTTCGGCATTAACAGCGCCCTGGCTGAACATATTGATGCCGACTACAATAGCGACACCAACAATAATTACACCTAAAACGATCAAGAGCAATTGTTGTTGACCCATGTGAGACCTCCTTTGTGGTTTTTAACGTAATTCCCGCCCATTGTGCTTCCAAAACATTCTGCCTCTCCAAAAAAAGTTGTGTTATTGTATATATAAATTTGGAAAAGCAATGATTTAATATAAAGGTTTATATAAAACTTGTCAATGTCTATTTGCAATAAATTGTTGTAGCTGTTCGCGGCTTGAAACTTGAAATTGGAAATTGGGAAGTAGAAATTTGAGTCAAACGCGGCAGAATACAAAGTAATAGTTGAGAATCTCAGCCCAAAATTGAATGCGTTCATCAACAGTATAAAAGCATGAAGGTCAAATTTCTAATTTCTGATGATTTCGTAAAAAGTAGATTATACGTGTCATTCTGAGAGAGGTACGAACGAAGAATCTTGTTGGAATTTGCGCGCCGGGTGGAGAAGGTAATAAGCAGCTGTGCGTTGCTCAAGCCAGATTCTTCGGGGCTCAAATAATAGCGCCAAATCTTACATGGATACCATAAGCCCCTCAGAATGACCGATTTTGGGAAGAATTACTTCTAACACAAAAACTCATTCTTGTACTGTCATTCCACCGTAGAGGTTTTTGAGATGAACGAGGTACGAGTGCCCTCCCGATGAATCGTGATCGGAGCCCCCGGTGGTAAAGAATCTCTATAGAGTTTTCGTCGGAGATTCTTCCCCGACATTCGTTGGGATAGGCTTTCGCTCCGCTCATCATGCCAAAGGCATCTCTACGAGAGAATGACATATTAGGGGAAAATATTATTCCTGTGCTGTCATTCTGAGAGAGATGCGAACGAAGAATCTTGTTGGAATTTGCGCGCTGGGTGGGGAAAGTAATAAGCAGCTGTGTGTTGATCAAACCAGATTCTTCGGGGCTCAAATGGTAGCGCCAAATCTTACATGGATACCATAAGCCCCTCAGAATGACCGATTTTGGGAATTACTTCTAACACAAAAACTCATTCTTGTACTGTCATTCCACCGTAGAGGTTTTTGAGATGAACGAGGTACGAGTGCCCTCCCGATGAATCGGGATCGGGGGCGCCCGGTAGTAAAGAAGCTCTATAGAGTTTTCGTCGGAGATTCTTCTTTCTCCGGCTGCTGCCGGATCAGAATTACACATATAATCACTTTTTATTCCATAGATATTCCTGGGATGAAACCATCAATGTTTATATTTTCGTTTCGTGGGTTTGTAATATGGAAGAGATATAGAGTAGGGGGGCTGTTACCAAAAGGAAATTATAAAACCTGATATCTTTTTGGCTTGAGCAGGTAAATTATTTCTTGTTTTTCTGGAGAAATATTTTAAATTAAAACTGTTCTATAGGTATTTGGGGCAGAAACAACATAATCATGAAAAGCAGAGAAGTACACTCTCTCGGCATTTTTCTTCTGATAATTTTTGCGGCAGCAATTCTGTTGGATGGAAAATATTCACCTTCATCGTCAGAGCTGGTCACAATTCACGTTGATGGGATAGCGGATGAGGCGATTGCAGATAAAGTCCGGGAAGTTACCCGAATGATCGAGGGCGTCCAAACTGTTTTTATTGATGAGAAGTCTAATCTATGTACGTTCAGATATGATTCCGGGAAAATTGACTTGGAAGGCGTCGAAAAACAAATGGCTGGTTTCGGCATTAAATTTACCCCTGTCGAATCAGTAAAAATTCTCGAGCCCGATTCTCAAAAAGATCGCAAAAAACTAATTTCAATTACAATTAATAACGCTTCCAATCAATAAATCATTCTCGCAAAGATCAATATTCCGTTAAACACCTTCGGTGTTTTGTCGGGTTAGATCTTTATTTCACCAGATTTCATCTGATGCTATTCATATTCAATCCCTATTGGGATTTCAGTTCCGTCAGGTCCTCAGACCTGACGGTGCGATGAAGAAGCTGCGATGGAAGCGTCGGGAGTGAGCTCCCGACGCAACTGAATCTCTATACCTGTCAGGTTTATTCAAATAATCGTATACAGAAGGCGAAGAATCTTTAAAACCTGGTAGATATACTCTGGCTACGGGGTTACACCCGTAGCCTCTACGAATACATTCCGGAGCAGAACCCCGGAACGAGAAGGTGATAGCCGTGGAACGAAATTACCCACTCAAAACGAGAAAGAACCAAGAATCTTTTAAACCGGACAGGTATAACCGACCGAGGAATAAAACATTTGTAACTACTTCGTCACAAACATGTCAGATTATTGTTTTATTGAGGAAGTGCCCGAGGCGAGACTCGAACTCGCACGACCTTAAGATCACTAGACCCTGAACCTAGCGTGTCTACCAATTCCACCACCCGGGCATCAAATAACCGACTAATATAAAAACCATTCGGGATTTCTCCAAGATTTACTATTGAAAAATCTGCTAAAAGGGCTTAATTTCCCAGCCATGGAAAAAAAAGGTCTCAGTATAATTTCTACCAACAAAAAGGCTTATCATGATTATCACATCAGTGATAAAATTGAAGCCGGAATTGAACTGACCGGCTCGGAAGTAAAATCTCTGAGAGCCGGACACGGCAATTTAAAAGACAGCTATGCCCGGATACGAAGGGGCGAAATCTTCTTAATAAAAGCGCATATCGCGCCTTATAAATACAGTGGCGACTATGATAATCACGAGGCGGAACGGGACAGACGATTATTGCTTCATAAAAAAGAGATCAACCGTCTTAAACGCAATATAGAAACAAAGGGCATAACCCTGATCCCATTAAAACTTTATTTTAACGAGAAAGGCAAAGTTAAAGTTGAATTGGGTGTTGCAAAGGGAAAACGGCTGTACGACAAGCGGGCGGCAATTGCCGAAAAGGACATGAAGAGAGAAATGGACAGGGCAAGAAAGAATAGGCTTTAATATGTTTCCTTCGATAAAAGAGCAGATTGATGTTATTAAAAAGGGTGCCGAAGAACTGATTTCCGAGGAAGAACTGGTGATCAAATTAAAACGATCACTTAAAACTGGTGAACCGATCAGGGTAAAACAGGGCTTTGATCCGACAGCGCCTGACATTCACCTTGGGCATACCGTCGGTATCCGGAAATTGCGGGAGTTTCAGCAATTAGGTCACAAAATTGTCTTAATAATTGGCGACTATACGGGAATGATCGGAGACCCCAGCGGCAAAAGCGAAACCCGTCCCCGCCTGACTTACGAAAAAGTGATGGAAAATTCTAAAACCTATGAAGAGCAATTCTTCAAAATTCTGGATCGTAGTCAAACGGAAGTCCACTATAACGGCGAGTGGTTTGCCAAAATGCAGTTTGATGAGATAATGGCTCTTGCCGCCAAATTTACCATAGCCAGAATCATGGAGCGTGACGATTTTACAAAACGATATAAAGAGGGAATCCCAATCAGTCTGCACGAATTCTTTTATCCTCTGATGCAGGGATATGATTCCGTCGCGATCAGGAGCGATGTCGAACTCGGTGCAACGGAACAAAAGTTTAACTTACTGGCTGCCCGGCATGTCCAACGCGAATATAATCAGGAACCCCAGGTGGTTTTGACATTACCGGTCCTTGAAGGAATCGATGGAACCCAGCGAATGAGTAAAAGCCTGGGAAACTACGTTGGAATAGATGAAGCACCGACGGAAATGTTTGGAAAAATTATGTCGATTCCCGACAATTTGATCGAAAAATATTTTATGCTGGTAACTGACTATAGCCTGGGGCAGCTGGAAAGTGTCCGGCAAAGACTCCGGAACCCAAACCTGAACCCGATGGATATTAAGAAGGAACTTGCCGGAACGATCGTATCAATGTACTATAGTGATGAAGCCGCCGAACAGGCTCAGCAATCCTTTGAACAGGTTTTCAGCAAAAAAGAGTTGCCTGACGATATATCTGAAATTATGATAGAATCTGAAGATAATTCTCCGGTTTTGGTCAAGATATTAACCGCTAATGGTATCGTGGCTTCGAATGGTGAGGGCAAGAGACTTATCAGGCAAGGCGCCGTTCGGGTAAATGACGAAAAAATTACCGACATTAACTTTGAGCTGGGAATTGGTGATTTTATCGTAAAAGTGGGAAAAAGACGATTCATAAAAATTATCGTAAAATAGCGCCAAACAAAATATTCTCATTTGTATTTTTACTTTTAAGTATGGTTCTGGTAAGCTGTTCGGGGAAAAGTCCTGAATCTATTATCCTTTTTATCGGAAGCGGGATGGGGGTTGGACACATCTCTGCCGATTATTATAATAATCAAAAATCACCTTTTGTTGGGTTTCCCGTTAGCGCTTTATTAAGAACCGACCCGGAGGGCGAGCAATGGATTACAGATGCTGCGGCTGCCGGAACAGCGCTTGCAACGGGAGTTAAGGTGGAACGGGGCGTCGTCAGTATTGATGAAAAGGGTGAGAATATTCCGACAATATTTGAAATTGCCCAAAAACGCAAAATGGCAACCGGGGTTATTGCCACGACCAGCATTACCTATGCCACGCCGGCGGCATTTATGGCTCATACGCCGGTCTGGGGACGGGAATATGATATAGCCAATCAAATTGCATCAGCAGGCGTTGATGTTTTGTTGGGCGGTGGACGTCGGTTTTTTGAATGGAATACGGTTGCCGATACAAACCTGATGGAAATTATGGAGGACGATGGTTATACCGTCATTTCCCAACAAAATCAACTTGAAGGGTTGGAGCCGGATAAATGTGATAAATTGCTGGGACTTTTTGCCGCCGAAGCGTTAAGAAAAGCTAATCTGCGCAGTCTATCGTTAAAAATGATGACCCAAAAAGCCGTTGAAGTTCTGGATAACAATGATCGCGGTTTTGTCCTGGTTGTGGAAGGTTCACAAATTGATTGGCGTTGTCATGAGCGCGATGAAGACGGCTTATTGGCGGAGATGCGGGATTTCAGCGACGCCATCCGCTGGGCTTTTGAATATCAAAAAGATCACCGGGAAGCATTGATTATTGTCGCAGGTATAAACGAGACCGGCGGCGTCTTTCTGACCCGCGATCCGAATGGGAAAGGAAAGACCCGGCTAAAATTTGTTACCGGCGACCATACGGCAAATTTTTGTCCGGTTTTCGCAAAAGGACCCGGAGAAGAGAAAATCCACGGTTTGATGGATATAAGTGAATTAGGTTCGTTGTTGATTCACATTCTGGAAAGATAAGCACAAGTCAAAAGGAAATGAAGATCAATAATATATAACAATAACTAAAAGCATGTGAGAAGTTCAACCCGTCAGCTTTCAGCCTCGGAAGATAAGTCACGATGATTACATTACAGAACGTTTCAAAGGTATTTAATAAAACCACAGCGGTCGATGAATTAAGCTTTGATATTCCAAAGAGATCGGTGTTTGGACTTTTGGGCCCCAACGGTGCCGGAAAGACTACCGTAATTCGCATGATTATGAATATTATTCAGCCCGATAGCGGTAAAATCAGTATCGAAGGAAAACCTGTCGAACAAAAAAATTATCGGCGGATTGGTTATTTACCCGAAGAACGGGGATTGTACCGGAAGATGAAACTTAAGAATACGATTATCTATTTCGGGACCTTAAAGGGATTATCGAAGCCTGTTGCGGCAAGACAAACAAATTATTTTCTTGAACAGTTTAATTTAACCAATTATGCAGAGCGAAAAATAGAAGAACTATCCAAAGGGAACCAGCAGAAAGTCCAGTTTATTATCGCCGTTATTCACCAGCCGGATTTGTTGATTCTGGATGAACCCTTTGCCGGTTTGGATCCGGTTAACCAGTTGGGACTAAAGGAATTTCTAAAAGATTTTCAGGCGTCCGGGAAAACAATCATACTTTCGACACACCAGATGGAGCAGGTTGAAAAACTATGCGATATGATTTGTCTCATTAACAATGGAAAAAAAGTTCTCTACGGCGATCTGAAGGACATAAAAAATAATTTTAGCAGTAAAAAGTTTATAATCCGGTTTGAGGGCGATAAAAACCAGATAGCCGATTTCATCCTGCCTGATTGGGAATTGTCCGGTGACCGTTTGTCCGGAACGTTGAATTCGCCAAGCAGCATTAACAATATTCTCAATAAAGTCATTGCCAGGGTGACAGTAACTCATGTGGATATAGTTGAACCTTCCCTGGAACAGGTATTTATTGATCAGGTTAAGGGAAGAGTGGATTCATGAGAAATATTTTTATCATAGCCAAATGGGAATACTTAAACCGCATTCGCTCCAAGTGGTTCATTATATCCACTCTGATTATTCCGCTAATTTTGACAGGGTCTATATTTTTACCGGGACTGCTTCTTGACATTGAAGGATCGGAAACACAATTATTAGCCCTTGTTGACGCTACCGGGGAATTCGGTAAAAAATTTGAAGAGCTTATTTATGACCGGTTTACATTAAAGAACGGGCAACCTAAATACCAGGTAATCCTGTTGAATAATCCATCGATTGATGCAAACTTGGAGAATGCTTCGGCGCTATTAGACTCTTCGATTGTTGACGCTTACCTCTATATTCCGGAAGATGTTTTACAGAGTAATAGTGTTAAATATTTTTCGAGATATATCGGCAATTATAAAAATCAGGGCGAAATACAATCGGTGGTAAATTCAGTTTTATTGGAACGACGAGTTAGAGACGCCGGTCTTGATCCGAAGATCGTTGAGGAGTTAACTAAACGGGTTGATTTTGAAACGGTTGAAGTCGGGCAGTCCGGCAAGGAAACACAATCGAGTGAAATGCTTTCTTATATTTTACCGTTTATCTTTGTTTTGATGTTGTACTTTGCGATTGTGATGTCCTCTCAGGTACTGTTGCGAAGTGTGCTGGAAGAGAGGTCAAACCGGCTGGTGGAAATTCTATTATCTTCAGTGACATCGACCCAATTGATGAGCGGCAAAATCCTTGGTCTTGGATTGTTGGGATTGACCCAGTTATCATTTTATATGATTTGTGGTTCGGCGATCTCCGCATACCGGGGGCTGGATATTCTGTCGTCTTATCATTTTGTCTATTTCTTTGTCTATTTTGTGCTGGGTTATATGTTCTACTCAAGTATATTTTCAGCGATCGGAGCCATATTCACATCGGAACAAGATGCACAGCAACTCGTATCCATAATATCGTTTATTTCGGTGATTCCTCTACTCATGTCGTCTTATGTTATCGCCAACCCAACTTCCATTGTGACTGTAATTTTAGCCCATATTCCTTTTTTTACTCCGTTTTTTATGATATTGTTAATTGGTATTGACACTCCTCCTTTGTGGCAGTTGATAAGCACTTCGACAGTATTATTTATATCGGCTATTATTATGATGATTGTCGCCGGGAAGATATTCAGGACAGCGCTCCTGATGTATGGAAAACGACCGACATTGCCGGAAATATTTCAATGGCTGAAATCGGCATAGGAAATGTTTGTTATTCAGCATTGTATCATATAAATTTCAATATCATTAAGACCTATTTATCAAGTTGAAATCAAGTTTTATAAAACGTTAGGAGTAATTATGTTAGAATTGACCGATTCAAATTTTGAACAGAAAGTGATTAAATCAGATGTGCCGGTGCTGGTTGATTTTTGGGCGACCTGGTGCATGCCGTGTCTGAAAATTGCTCCGATCGTGGAGGAATTATCAAAAAAATACAACGGGAAAATGAAATTTGGCAAGGTGAATGTTGAGAATCATCAAGCCGTTGCTCAAACCTATGGAATTCGGAGTATCCCAACTTTGTTAATTTTCAAAGATGGTAAAGTTGCCACTCAAATTGTCGGTATGCAAGCCAAGCAGAGCCTGGAAAAAAAGATCGAGGAAGTCATATAAAATCGTAAATCGATACATAAAGATTAAGAAATCCCTGTTTTGTACAACGGGGATTTCTTGTTTTAGTTTCGTCAGATACTCAGACCAGGCGGAATGATCGGTACCGGAGATTGCGGTTAAACCTGACAGGTTTAGGCTTTATTTCAGAAAAATAACCCCTGAGAATAGTTTTTAGTCCATTATACAACTGAAACCTATTTTCATTGGATTTTTCATGTAAATCAATACAAAATGCTTTATTGGAAGTCTCATGCTAATTCAACGAAATCATATATAACGTTGGTGTTTTTAAATCAATAGAATTTTTAGCCGTGACATTTTTAGAAAAAACAATTGACAAAGAACTCATAAATATCTAAAATCACTCAATGATTCTAAAAGGTAAGAGTGAAATTTGATTAATTATCAATATAATAAGTAAGGGGGAATTCATGGATCCTTTTTCATGGTCTTATACGTTAATGATGTATCTCAGGGGAATTGGTTGGGCGATCGTCGCATCGCTCGGTTTTTCCTTCGGTGTTGGTCTGGCGATCAAAGTTTTTGATTGGTTATCGACTTCAATTGATGAATGGGAAGAGATTAAAAAAGGGAATATCGGCGTTGCGCTGATTATCTGTTCTCTTATTCTGATGGTCGGATTGTTAGTTTATAAAGTCATCTAATCTGCCCGAAAATGCTATTTTAACGGGAAGTCCAATATTTTAGGGCTTCCCGGTATTTTTATCTTAAACAGGTGATTAATATTACTGTCAAGCTGGGGGTTGATTACCGAAAAAAAGTAATGTAAATTAAATTTAGTATTGCGAGGAATTGGTTATGAATAAAGAGCCGCTAACCGAAGATAAAAATATTAATCGGCGTAACTTCTTTAAAAAGATCACAATGTCTGCCGTGTTTATGGTTCCCACGATTCAGACTTTTAAACTTCTGGACGATAATCGCTCTCCCTGGTGGTGGTGGACCGGGCATCACCATCATCATGGACATGGGCACGGGCCGACTCCGCCTCCGCCGCCGCCGCCACAGGGTAGCGATGACTGGGGTAATCCTTAAGATACTTTTTCTGGTAAATTTTAATAAGGGACAGAATTTTCTGCCCCTTATTAGTAATTTCGGGTATGATGAATTATTAGGGGAAATCTTCACCCCAAATATATGATTGAATCGAGTCAACGGTAACTGAAACCGCATCTTCGATTTCCACATAGGTAGAATCGCCGATAATCCAAAGTGAGTCTTCTGAATTAATATAAAAACCGGAAAAATAATTGTTGATATAATAGATCGCTTCATCGGTCATATTTAAGGTTGAATAGGAGTCCAGCGTAATGAACCTTATCAGTTGCGGGGAATAAGCCGAATCGTGTTGAAAAGTATAGAGTGAGTCCACTAAAAATAATTCCTCGCAATATTGTATCGTAGAAAAATAGTCCTCATTTTTGTAATAGCTTACCGATATGCCCATTAACGCTGGAACATACAGTCCGTCGGTTTCCAACACTTCGTCAAAAGCGGATATAGCCGGATCGAGAGAATCAATTTTTGAATAACACCAGCCGGTACCGGTTAAAGCATCCGGCTCTTCGGGATTAAAGCTGTGGTATTGTTGAAAATATTCAAGAGATTCCAGATAGGAGCCTTCAGAGAATTTCTCCCAGGCGTACTGAAGAAAATTTGCTGTGTCGGCGCTTGTAATAAAAGTGCTGGCAGCGGTCATTGTCACATTTCCGGCGACATCAGTGCTGGCGGTTTTGTAAAAATATTCCGAAGACAACAGGAGATTTTCAAGGGTTATAACATGGATTTGCCGGAATTCAGAGTCACTTTGAACCAAAGTGTCCTGTGAACTGATCAACCCGTAGAACACTCGTACCGAACAGGGTTCATCGGTTTCCCAAAATATTGTGGCAGTAGTATCGGATAAGGCTATAACAGAAGGTGCTGTTTCGATAATTGGTAAATCTTTATCATCTATTACTTTTATGACTTCTTTTTCACAATTAATCGTAAAAAGAAATAAAGCGGCTAAAACAGAAAACAGTATAATGCTATGAATTTGACGCATCAATTGATTCTCCAATATATTATAAATTGTCTACAGCATAGTTGATCGCGGCGATTAAAGCCGATTCGTAATTAGTATAGCTTATCTCATTTACAATCCAGGTGGTTGGGATATTCGAATCGAGACCGTTTTCTTCCCAGACCAAATCCAGTTCTCTTTGAGCATTAGCCATTTGTCCTTTTTGGAAAAAACATTCCGCTAAAATCAGGCGAACATTTTTATAACTGACTACCGGATTGTGTTCCAGAACCCAGAATGGATCATAACTAATTACCTGATTACAGTAGAAAATAGCCGAATCGGGTTTTTGATCAATTTGGGCGACTAATGCCAGCCCTGTTAAGGTAATCGGCAGGTATGGATTTAGGGAATATGCTCTGGCAAAATTAATCCTGGCTTCAGGCAGAGAATCCAGTCTGATTTGGGTCCAGCCGATAGATGCCACGGTTTCTGCGCGATTTGGATTTAGGTGATATGATTCATACATCAGAGCCTGAGCGCCTGAAAAATCACCGGCAGCGTAAAGATTCCACCCCTCTCTTACCAGACTGATCACATTATGAAGTGTATGAAATGTGTAATCATCGGATTTTACCGGTCCGTTATCGGCAAAATCCCAGATATATATTTTGTAATGATATTCCATATAAGAAATCAGGGCGCCAATAGTAACTTGATGATATTCACAGTTTTCGGAGATAACCAACACGGAATCGTAATCGGTAGATATACCGTACTTGATTTCGATATGGCAGGCTTCGTTGGTCTCAAAAACAATTGTAGCGCTGGTGTCATCGACGGAGACCACTCCCGGAGCCCTGCTGATAGCCGGTTTAGTGTTATCAGAAGTATAAGTTATTTTTTCGCAACGGAACGAAATTACAATTACGATAATAAAAAACAGGAGAAGTGCGAATTTTGTAATCTTCATCATATCCAATCTCCATTTATTTCAACAGGGTCAGTTTCTGGTTGTTTTCAAAAAGAGTCTTGCCACCTGATGAAACAGTAAGTTTTAGTAAGTAGGTGCCCGACGCAATGATCTGCCCGGAATTGTTTTTTCCATTCCAGATAAGTTTATAGGCTCCCGGTTGCTGAATATTGTTAAACAGTGACCGGACCTCTTTGCCTAGTAAATCATAAATTTTCAGAGATACCAGACCGGTTTTTTCGAGAGAATATTTTATAGTTGTCGAATTGTTAAAAGGATTCGGATGAGACGGGTAGAGATAGAATTTGTTTACAATTACCGGTTGCGCTTCATAATCCGCCGTAGTTTTAAAAAGTTGGTAAATCCCGGTTCTGGTAATCGGCATATTTTCGGAATATTGACAAACAGGAATCCATTTCTCATTTTGGTAAAAGTAGAGTGCGCTTTCGGGAAATAGGGATTTATCAATATTTTTCAATTTTAGATATGCCGGTTTTTTAAATGTAATATTTTCAGGTCCGATATAAACAGGCATACCGATCGTCTCTCTGTTCTTGGGAAATTCCAGATCCATTTTACCGCTATGCAGCAACATTTTAATGTCTTTTTCCAGCGCTCCGGCGGAAATGTTTAATTCGATTTCCGTATTCTTAGTAAGTATTCGATTGTTTTCCGCTGCTTTTAATAATTGTACCTGAAAGGCAGCGGAACCTGTTCCGATATTCCCTGAAAAATCAGTTGCGGAAACGGCAAGAGTTTTTATACTGGGCTCATCCAGCAGCACCCGGTAATAATAGATATTCGGTGGTGAATTAATCTCCATGAGTTCGATCGGCTCATTGTTGAAAGTTGCTTCAATTGATAATAGCGGTTCATTGGGAATAATATAGAAACTCGCATCATCGGGGAAATAACTGTTTTGCGAGATAACAAAAGAGAAATCCGGGGCTTTATGGTCTTCGGTATATGCTGCTTTAATATTAAAATATGCGCCGTTTTCAGGTATTTCGAAGCTGTAGTATTGATTGGCGGAATTACGTAAATCCGGGACAAGCACTGTGCTGTTTTGGGAGTCGTAAAGGGTAAATTTCACCGATTCCGGCACGAGCCGTATTTGCGGCCAGACCAAATAAAAAGTTTTTCCGAAGTGTGATTCATCGGTTCTTATCCGAAATTCCCAATTATCTGAATCATCAAATTGATCATGTATATCATACGCAAGAAATTTATCATCGGAGTTACGGAATTGCATTTGGACAAAATTTCCCCAGATGTCGGAGCCTTTGAAATCAAGTGCATCCCAGGCGTCAAAACCGTCCTTAGCGGAATCTGAAACTCCGATCCCGTTTTGTGTGTCCTGCAATATTCCGTCATCGGAAACAGCCCCTATTTTTAAAAACCAATCCCACTCAGTTGAAACAGTGGCGGTCTTATAATTATGTTTTTTTCTGATTTTTGCCAGGTCTTTTGATATTAGGGAAGGTTTTGCAAGAACCTTTGTATTTGGAATTACAAGTTCTAAATCGCTAACGGAATCCAATTGAACAAACCAAAAACCCTGCCAGACAGAGAGAGTATCATCGTTTTTGGTTTCATCGGGGATAATTATTTCGTATTGGTTAGTAGTGTGATCCCAGATATAGGCATATCGGCTGATCAGTCCCTTTTTTGCCGCCTGGTCTAAGGTTAGTTCTTTGTAATTTTCATTGCTTTTATAATAGAGAATTTTTGAGTTTGACCAGTCAATTGTAAACATAAACGGATTTGCGAACATATTAAAGCCGGGCGGATGCGAGGGAACGCCCCAATCGACTGACGGGGCTGCCGCCACATCAAGTGTGACTTGATTATATAATGGAGAACCACTTACGTCTACATTAAGAACATATTCGTTTTCGGACGCCACCCAGACAAAATGAGATATTCCCGGATAGCAATCCGGCGGTTGATAAATAGTCCCGTCGCCGTATTCATAATATTCCGAAACGGAATCTTCGGTTGTCCAGCGAATACACATCCAGTTTTCACCGTTAGGCATTTCTCCACCGAAATCATCGCCATAAACAGCGAAGGGATCGCCATCTTCAGGAACAAGTGGCACTCCGATCAAAACCCAGGTAGCTAATGGGAAATAAGGATAAATAGCTGTTACCGGACCGCCTCCGCCGCCGCGTGAAGCCTGATATGTGTTGCCATAGCAACCGATGTTGATTCTATCGCCGTTATCTTCCGGTTCGTTGCTGTAATCGTCATTAGGATCGCCGGTGTCCAAACAGGGTGAATCGGCGTCGTCTGGAGCCCAACTGCCGAAATGCCATGAAAAGCCGGTGCTTTTAATATGAAGATCATCATCAAGCCATCCTGGCCCTCCGAGAGTGCCGTCAACTCCGGCAGGATCTACAAAAAGCGGATCTTCCGAAAAAGAACCGATTCCCTGAGATGCTTCATTATACCAGTTATAAATATTGTCATAAACGCAATTATAGGAAGTAACTACATCAAAATTTCCGGCACCATAAATTCCTTTGATATTGCCCATGACAATATTATTTTTCCAGACGCCGGCAATATTTTTCCCATAAATTCCATACTTGCCAACTTGATAAATAGTGTTATTAATAACATTTAACGCCCGGTTTCCATTGTCGCGTATATAAATGCCCCATGAACTCCAGTAATACTGATTGCCGTAAATCAGGTTATTGCTGATTGTGCTGTTTTCCATTTTCTTTATTTTTATTCCGCCGGTGATATTATGGTGCAGTACATTTGAGGAAAAATCGGCAACTGTATTATGGGGAGAAGCATTCCAATTTATGCCTATGTCGGTATTATAGACGACATTACCGGTAATAGATTTCATTTCGAGGGCTTTATAAATATAAATGCCGTCATCCCAACCGTCAT
>JAGHBC010000027.1 GCA_021161185.1 Fidelibacterota bacterium | reverse complement strand
TTTTGGTATCGTAGTGGAGCCGCTCTCTCCAAAAAGTACGAAATAACCTAATCTGGGCAAGCCAAAACTTCACGTTTCAATTTGCAAATACAAGAATTTAACTTTCAAGGAACTATGGTTGTACTTTATAAATACGGATTAAAATACCCGTGACGTAAACCGGGGAAATTATGCTTAATAAGCTCAATCATATTTCGGATACCGCACCCTTCTTGCTCCGGTGGATTTAGCTTCTCCCAATACCATTCGGGATCGATATTCAGGTTACGCCACTGGATCATGTCGATTCCATAATCTTTGATTAATTTCATTATCGCTTCGATTTCATCGGGCTGGTCGCTGAATCCCGGGAAAACGAACAGGTTAACTGAAACAAAACCGCCCTTTTCTTTCATGCCCCTGATTGATTCGAGAACATCTTCATAACAATAATTTGCCGGACGAAAATAGCGCTCATAATAAGTTTTCCGGGCTGAGTTCATGGAAACCCGCATACTGTCCAACCCGGCATCCCGCAATGTTACAATCGCTTCCGGTCGGCTGGCATTGGTATTCAGATTGATCGTCCCTTTTGTCGTCAGCCGCCGGATACCCCTGACTGTATCAATCAGCAGCTGCACATTCATCAGCGGTTCGCCTTCGCAGCCTTGCCCAAAACTGACGACTGGCTCCGGCGCGCTCTCCAAATGGTCCACTGCAAGTTCAATGATCTCCTCCGCAGTTGGTGTAAAATCTATCCGAAACTGGGCGCTGCTGACACCAGCCGATACAGTTGGAATTACAAGTTTGAGACGTTGGTAAAGGCATTTCCCAGCGATTCAGTAAGTAATTTAATGCTGCCGGGCAACGGTAAGTCAGGGCGCAATTGTTTACCAGATGGCTTGCCAGGCGATTATGGGGATATCTATTTAGAATTTTATCTGCCGCCGCCGGAATACGGTCGTAATTGAACTGGGAGGGGTCCTGGCGGATACTATCATCAATCCGGATTGCCGGGACATAAAACTGACCGTCATGCCAACCAACCGCCGAATATGCATATAAGGGTAAAATGGGAGCATCCGGCAGCTTCTCCCAGACAGCATTATAACAAATCGTATATGCCGGTGCGACAAAAGCCGCTACAGCCACCAGCTGCTCGTCATTTTCCGGTTCAAGAATAAGGATTTCCCCGGATTTAAGATCCTTACCAACCGGCAGGCGTCCCGGTAGTTCCATCAATTGGCTGCCGTCGGGTAAAGGGATCCACTCATCCGCAGAAATATCCACAATCCGGGTCCCGGACACACCAACCGCCATATATTCCTCAATATCCACGACATTACCACAGCCATCGGAAACGACTAATCGGGGAGCAAATTCACTCATATTTATAATATCCTTTTTTATGTGATTTTCAGAGTAAATCCTCTGATTCATCACTAAGCAACAATTTGCCACGCTTTGCCGAATTAATGCTGGCATTCAATTCAAATCCTAATATCAGAGCAATAGAAATAAGATAAATCAACAGTAGAATTACCATTATGGTTCCAATAGAACCGTACAGTTTATTATATTGCCCAAAGTGATTAACATAAAATGAAAACCCCAGCGATGAGAGAGTTGTCAATAAGGTCGCCACAATGGAGCCGGGCGATATAAAGCGCCACTCTGTTTTTTTAGCCGGCGCCAGATAATACAGGAAGGAAATTATGAAAAATATAAATCCCAACACCACAATCCATCGCCCCATCATTAACAAATAATAGGTAAGATTAATCCTAATAATGCCGAGAGTTACTAACTTGTTTATTCCGATTTTAGCGAAAACAGTTATCCCGATCGAAATAAAACACATAATAACAATAATGCCAAATAAGACTATCGAAATAAATCGTTGGGTCAGCCATGTTCTGGTTTCGAAGGTGTGGAGTGAAACGTTAAAAGATGAAATCAGAGCATGAATACCGTTACTGGCAAAAATAATTGTGGCAAAAAACATAACCAACAACAAGCCGGCACTCTTCTTTGTAACCACGTCAACCAGAGTAGATTCCAGAAGTTCATAAGCATTTTCCGGGATCATATCGGCTATTAAAAACAGTAGTTCTCCCTGAAAATTCCGGATGGGCACAAAGGGTATCAAAGTAAATAAAAATATTGTACTGGGAATCATTGCCAAAGCCAAATTAAAAGCCACTGCCGAGGCTCGGGTAACCAATGTTCCTTTTCTGAAACCCCTGTAGAAAAATTGAAATACTTCGTAAATACTGGCGCCCTGGAAACCGGGTAGAGTGTGCGTCTTCATTGTTTTTTGCAATTGAAACAAAAATGAACCTTAGCCCGTCTTATTTCAATATCGCCATTCCTTTTATTAAAAACCTTCTTACAAATAATCACATGATAAATGTACAAACCGAAAGCGATAAATTTGACATAATTTTTACTAATGTTGATGGAGTCCTAAAAAGACCCGAAGCTGTCAATGTTAAAACAAACAATTACAGGTTTATTAAAAAAACCACAATTTGCAGTTCCTGCGTAGTCGGGCTCTATATTTACTATTCTTAGTGACTTAGTTCCTTCGTGGAATAAATTTATGAATAATCCAGGTTAGTAAGGGAGTAAAATTCAGATGCTTTTCTTTAAAAGATAGATTTTATGGGCGTGAAAAAAGCGATGCACCCACCATGATTTTACGGCTGTAAATCCGGCATCCCGAATTTCCCGACTCCAGATTTCGTCGGTTGTCATAAAGATCCGTTTTGGGCGTTTTATGAGCCGTCGCTGGAGAGAGTGCAGAGGAGTGTGGATGTAAACGGAGACAATCGCCCATTTCCGGGTTACCCGCCGCAGTTCGTTCAGAATATCACGGCGTTCTTTGCCGAACTTCATGTGTTGTAACAGCCGAAAATTGAAAATAATGTCAAAACTGTTATCCGGGAAAGGAATATGGAAAACATTAGCTACCAGAGATTTGGCGACCTCGTGGTGTTGCTCCCGCTGATAAAGCACCGCGTAGAGATTCAGGTCGGCGTTGGTAACGTCCAGGTCGTGTTCCAAAAAGGTCTGGGTAAACCGGCCATAGCCAACTGGAATATCTAAAATGGTCTGCTGAGGAGATGATATCCCCATTAACACCCAATCGACCAGACGAATTTCACGCTGCGAAATCAGCCGTTGATCCAGATGTTTATACCGGGACTTGGCATACTTCCGAACGCTATCAATACTTTTCCATGTTCTGGAATAGGATTTGGGTAATGGAGGGTCGTCGCTCAAATTATGCTGTTATTTCTTTATACTATATACTATTTACAATCACATGATCGCAGGCAATTTTACGGTCAATATTTTACAATGCCAATTTCTTTATGAAAACACCGCGTTATTTGAGAATATTTCTGATTGCCCGAATATAATCCGGCGTCGTACCACAGCAGCCGCCGACAATCTCAACCCCCAGCGCTTTAATGGCTTTGATATTTTCGACATAACAGGCTGGATCTTCAGGATAGGACAACTGCCCGTCTTTGACTTCCGGTATTCCGGCATTGGGTTGTATAACGACCGGCGTTTTTACACAATTTCTGATCTCTTCGGCTAACCCAACCATTTGATCGCTGCCGATGGAACAGTTGGCGCCGACAGCTGTTGCCCCGGCGGCGATCAGAATTTGCATGCTTTCCGTAACCTGATTGCCCATAATAGTGGTAAATCCTACAGGGGTTTTTTCGAAAGTGAGGGTCGCCAGAATCGGCAGATCGGACACTGCCCGAATACCCCGGATAGCTGCCCGGCATTCGTTCACATCGAACATGGTTTCAACAATAAACAGATCGACCCCGGCATCGCTCAGAAACCGGGTCTGCTCACTAAAAGATTCAGCTGCTTCCTCTTCGGTAATAAGTCCGAGAGGTTGCAGCATATCGCCCATAGGGCCGATATCGCCGGCTACGAACTGATCCTTGCCGACAGCCTGCCTTGCGATTTTCACCGCGGAACGGTTTACCGTTTCGGTCAGATGATCGAGATTAGCTTTTTTGAGTTTGATTCGTGAACCGCCAAATGTGTTTGTGGTGATAACGTCGGCCCCGGCTGACAGATAGGCTTGATGAATTTCCAAGACAATATCCGGTTTTTTAATATTCATCATTTCCGACGCCATACCCGGCGGCATTCCCCTGGCTATCAGCATAGAGCCCATGGCGCCGTCAAGAAGCAGACCGTTTTTTTTCATCTGTTCGATAACTGTCATCATCATTTTCCTGTTATTTTAGCAGAATCATTTTACCCGTTTGAGAAAAACCGTCATTCGTCTGCATGCGGTAGAGATAAACGCCTGCCGCTACGGGAATTCCACCTGAAGTGCTACCACTCCAGAGAACGCGGTAAATCCCGGCTGCCTGTTTTTCACGAACAAGGGTATTCATGACGGCACCTTTCAGATCATATACATAAAGTGAAACTGTCGCCTCTTTATATAATTCATATTGGATGGTTGTAGTGGGATTAAAGGGATTGGGATAACAGGGATAGAGGCGGTAGTCGTCGATATATTCAGAGGAGAAGAGAGTTGAGTTGCCACTCTGCCCGGTAGTATCAATCCAAATCCGGTCAACGAACCCGGAACTATCGATAAAGGGATTGCGGTTATGCTGGTATGTGAAAATAATGTCGTTGCGGTTGCGCTCCCAGTCATCAACCGGGTCATTAGCGTGCCATTCTAAGAGGGTTGAAAGCTTTCCATGGATGGGGTACTTGGGGGGTGAATAAACATTCCAGTTTGTTACATAATCAACAACTTCCAAGTCGGGTTCGCCGTTATCTCCTTCATAGCGAACCGCCATATAAAAAAGCATACGTGCGACATCGCCCTTGACGGCATCACGTGGTTCCCATGAATCGGCATCGCTAAAACAACCTATGGCTTCCTCATGAGGTGCTCCTCCATTATCAAAATCTTTATTGCCCCGCGAGGTATTCACCGTTCTATCTGCCGGTCGGAGATGATGGATATCGGTTCCGGCACCGTTTGCCGTTCCGAAATCGCCATGGGACTTAGCCCAGACATGTTCGCGGTTCCAAGAGTCATTATAGGTGCCATTGCCATTATCGTATTGAGTATAATCCACCGACGATCCATGGTCCTGATATTCCTTTTCCTGCGAACGCCCGGTGTATACTAAAATAACATTTTCCGGATTATTCGGATCACGATCGGTTTCCGTTAAAATATCCCAGACGTCAGTAGACGAGGATGTATAGGGAAATTTAACATGTTTTTTGATAATGTCATGCAGCGCCGCTTTCAGCTCGGCACCGGCTTTTCCTTTGGCGGCGTCGTAGTAGCCGGCGGGAATATCCGCCGGAAGCGTTCCCGACAATATAAACAGAAGGATTATGGTAGCGGCGGT
>JAGHBC010000138.1 GCA_021161185.1 Fidelibacterota bacterium | reverse complement strand
CTTTAGAACATCTCTACTATCTACTTGGCACGCAGTACCACGAAACCCTTGTGTCTTTGACAACTTACCTGAGATTTGATTTATAAATAAAATATTGCCTTTTATATCTTTATCGAACCATCCTTCAGAAATAGTTCGATATTTAGATGTCTTATCTTCATATATCTCTGATTTACCAACTCTACACCACCATAGTTTGGATGAATAAAAAGTAATCCATATATCCTTCTCAGATGAATGACATATTATTTTTAAAGCATTT
Source organism: Fidelibacterota bacterium (assembly GCA_021161185.1). Lineage (GTDB taxonomy): Bacteria > Fidelibacterota > UBA2242 > UBA2242 > UBA2242 > DPVY01. The sequence goes on along the minus strand of JAGHBC010000138.1, from coordinate 2,408 downwards.
AAATCTCGTGTAGCTGCACCTTTGTTAGTTATTTCCTGCCGTAATATGTGCTCGATTTTTTTCCATCGACCTTTATTTATATCATCGAGAGATAAGCCATCCCAACCTATTCTTAATTTATTTTCATTAATGCTGGATTCTTCCCATATTCCATTTTTTCCAAGTTTTATATAGTATGCGTTTTCAAATGCTACTTTGTTCATCTGTATTCCTCATTAAGTCTAACATATATGATTAGTTGTGTTTATCATCTCTTTCCAGATGTCTAATATTAGGAATTTATTCCTATATTTAGCCATTTTTATTCCAACTTCCTAATATTAGGAAGTTGCTTGTTCCTAATACTGGGTATTTTATTTTTCAACAATTCTATCCTCCAATCCAAGATTTACAACATCACCATAAAAAATATTCCACAATTTTTTTTCTTTATCCCAACTGCCACCTACGGATCGAATTACATTTTGCAGACGTTTTTCGTCATATTCAATTTTAACAAACACTTTCTTGTTAAATGGCTTTCAAATACAAAATATCTTATTCCGTTCTATCTTTTTCACTATTCTTACAATATGAGAAACTGACATCTGTTTTCGCATATTAAATATTCTTCCACTCACTATTTTATCTTCTACATCTGGTATCCAACTTTTTTCGATGTCGTAACTATCGGTCATACTTTACCTACAGCGAATGTATGTCAGTAGACCTTTCATTTTTCAAAAACAAATATATAACCTGTTATGGTTATAAGTTTTCACAAATTCTTTTAACAATCACTTAGCAACATCTTTCAAGTGATTTTAGTAAAACCTCACCTAGAAGACACGATCTTTTTTTCATATAACCGATCCAGACGCCGCCCTTGTTCTTCTATTAAAACTCTCACGTAATTGTAAAGAAGATTTTTAATAAAATTAACATCAATTACCACAGGAGTATTTTTATATTCCTCCGCTAATTCCCTGGTAAGAACCTCTGATTCCTGATTTTCTTCTTTTATAATACTATCGATACCACCCTCAATCATTAATATATGCCTCACGGTTTTTAGATCAACTGTTGAAGGCGTTGTATCAAATCCTAGTTCCGCCTCCAATATCTTACTGATTTCTTCTGATTGTTGCGGAACAAAATCAGGTGCTTTATACCCACAGACATAGGTAGCCAGGTGATCACCCTCAGGTTCAAATCTGATTGCACCCACCTCCCGTGTCAGCTTGAATAAATCGTCCATTGATTGACCTTTTTTCTTCCAGGGAATGACAACAAATAAATTCTGCTTTGACCAGTACTCTTGGGGTAATTCAATAAATTCATAAGCCGCCAATACGGACTCTAAAAACGCAGCCGCATCATTGAACCGATTATCAGGATCTATCTCCAGTGACTTGAGAATGATCGCTTCCAATTGAGCATCTATTTCCGGTCGGAAAATAGAGGGCTTGCGGATTGGTTTCTCTCTACTGGCTTTGATCATGGCAAACAGTTCATCTGTTTTGGTTAAATCGTAATCGTCAAAATCATATTGCCAGGGAAAAACACCGGTGATCATTTTGTATAAAATAATTCCCGCTGTGAACACATTGCTGGCAGTACTATACCGACCATCAAAAGATTCCGGGGCAGTATATAATAAGCGTTGTTTTTGATCATAAACCTCAACAATATGTTCCGGTGACCTGACCAGACAAAAGTCTGTTAAGGCGGCAACTGGTTTTTCAGTATCAGACGATAGTATAATATTTTGGGGATTGATATCCTGGGGAATTATGGGCGTTTCATTATTATGCAGGGTTTTCAATCCGGTTAAGATATCCCTGATAATTGAAAGTGCAAGAGGCAGCTCAAAGCGTATTTTTCTTCTTAACACATCATCTAATGACTCACCCTTTTTATAATCCATGAGTACATAATACTGAATCCCGCCTTTTGATTTTAAGGTGCTAAATTCATGAACTACCATAATATTGGGGTGGGAAATCTTTGGAAACGCATCAATTGCATCGATCGTTTGTTTTATATCGGTCTGTTCGATATATCTATAAGATAGAATTTTCAGGGCATATTCTTTATTGGTCTGCACATGGCGTACATGATATCCGCTATAACATAAATTAAAACCGAGAAAGGAGACTACCTTATAGGTTTCATTAATGATATCACCTTTCATTATTCCACGGTATCTGGGTTTTGATAGCATTAAACAATCTTAATTTTAACTTTTATATCAAAATTTGGAGAATGAAACTTCATATTAGATCGTTTTAAATTGATGTTTGATGGTTTCGTAAAAAGGGGAAAATATGTCATTCTTGAACGAAGTGAAGAATCTCCATAACATTGTTCGTAAAGGCATTAGAGATTCTTCGTTATCACTCAGAATGACACTCCCCAGACTTTTTACG
>JAGHBC010000082.1 GCA_021161185.1 Fidelibacterota bacterium | reverse complement strand
TATTCATTGTTTGTAAATAGCATAATCGTGTAATTCTAAATCAATGATGATCCTCCGCTTCGACCCAAATCAATCCTTCCAATTAGATGCAATTAAATCGGTTGTAGAAATATTCGAAGGACAATCTCTTGAAAAAGGAGATTTCGAGCTTTCCTTTTTGGGGCAAATGGATATTCAATCGCAAATGGGCGTTGGTAATAAACTCGAAATAACCGAAGCGCAAATATTAGAAAATCTAAAAAAGATACAAAAACATAACGGTTTGCTGGAATCCCAACAGCTGGACGGCATGCATTTTTCTGTTGAGATGGAAACCGGTACAGGTAAAACTTATGTTTATCTGCGGACTATTTACGAGTTGAATAAACTTTACGGTTTTAAAAAGTTTGTTATTGTTGTTCCCAGTATTGCCATTCGTGAAGGCGTATTAAAAAATCTCGAAATCACTCATGACCATTTTCAGAATCTCTATGGTAATATCCCGTTAAATTTTGACGTCTATGATTCCAGGCGAGTATCGCGTTTGCGCAGTTTTGCGATTAATGACGCTATTCAGATTATGGTAATAAATATCGATTCTTTCGCCAAAGATCAAAATATCATTAACCGTCCCAATGATAAACTGACCGGACAGCGACCGATTGAGTTTATTCAGTGCACGAATCCGATTGTCATTGTGGATGAACCTCAGAATATGGAGACCGAGATTCGGCAACAGGCGATTGAAAATCTTAATTATCTTTGTACGCTGCGCTTTTCAGCGACACATATAAAACGTTATAATATGATTTATAGCCTGAATCCGGTTCAGGCTTATGATATGGGATTGGTAAAACAGATTGAAGTCGATTCGGTAGTTACTAAAAATGACTTTAACGAAGCCTATGTATGTCTGAAAAAGGTATATTCAACCAGAACACGAACATCTGCAAAAGTGGAAATCGATATAGAAACCGGCAAAGGTGTCAAGAGAAAAACGGTTACGTTAAATGTCGGCGATGATCTCTATGAACTGTCCGGGCGTCGCGATATTTACCGCAACGGTTATATTATCAATGCAATCGATGTAGAATATCAGTTTATCTCATTATCCGGCGGGCAGGATGTAACTGTCGGCGATTCTCTTGGTGGTCTGACCGATGAGATCATGAAAGTTCAGATAGATAAAACGGTGCAGGAACACTTTTCGAAAGAGCTCCGGTTACGTGATAAAGGTTTAAAAGTTCTCTCACTATTTTTTATTGATCGGGTGGCGAATTATCGCAGTTATGATGAAAATGGAAATCCTGTAAAGGGAAAATTCGCGCAATGGTTTGAGGAAGCCTATCAGAAATATATCAATAAAGAGCCGTATCGTCAGTTAATCACTGATTCTGTCGATCAGGTGCACAACGGGTATTTTTCTCAGGATCGCAAGGGTAATTGGAAGGATACAGGCGGAATCAGTCAGGCTGATAATGACACTTATAAATTGATTATGAAAGATAAGGAACGGCTGCTTGATATAAACGAACCTCTCCGGTTTATTTTCAGTCATTCGGCTTTGCGCGAAGGTTGGGACAATCCAAACGTATTCCAGATATGTACTCTGAATGAAACGCGGTCTGATTTGAAAAAACGCCAGGAAATCGGGAGAGGAATGAGACTTGCTGTGGACCAACAGGGAAACAGAGTGTTTGAAAAAGACATCAATCTCTTAACGGTTGTTGCAAATGAGAGTTATGAAGATTTTGCCCGTCAATTACAAAAAGAGATTGAAGATGATTGCGGTGTATCGTTTGCCGGTAGAACAAAGAATAAAAATAAACGGGTTAAGATCAAGTATCGCAAAGGTTTCGAACTGGATGATAATTTTAAAGCTATTTGGGACAGGATTAATCACAATACAACATACAGAGTAGAATACAGAACTACGGATTTAATTAGAGATGCAGTAAAAGAAATCAAGGATTTACCTGAAGTCAGGAGGGCATTAATACATGTTTATCGATCCCAATTGGAGTTTGATAAAGCAGGGATTGTCACCGGTGAAAAAGCTTCCGCTATTACGGAGATGAACCGACTATTCAATATCCCCGATATATTAGGATTTGTTCAGCAGCGTACCGGTTTGACCCGAACTACTATTTTTGAGATATTAAAGCAATCGGAAAGAATTAATGATATATTGATCAATCCCCAATTATTTTTAGATAACGTAGTATCAGCGATAAATAAAGTATTAAACAGATTGATGATTGATGGAATTAAGTATGAAAAGATAGGTTCTATCGCTTATGAGATGAGACGATTTGATGAATTTGATATTCATATAAATGATTTGACATTTAAGATTAAAAATCCCGATAAGACTATTTATAGTAATTTTATACCGTTGGATTCAACTGTAGAAAATAAATTTGCAGTTGAATGTGAAAAGCGGGAAGATATTCTTTTTTACATGAAATTACCATATTGGTTTAAGATAAAAACACCGATTGGCTCGTATAATCCGGATTGGGCTTTAATTAAGAAAAATGAAAAAACCGTGTATTTCGTTGCTGAAACCAAAGGGAAAGATCAGGAGTTAAGACCCAGTGAAGAATATAAAATAAAGTGTGGAAAAGCGCATTTTAATGAGTTAGAAGAAGTAACATTTAGACAGGTTGCGAGGTTGTCCGATTTGGATTGAAATATTATGATTATTCACGCCGAAATAGTAGTTAGCGGTATGGTTCAGGGTGTGGGCTACCGGTACTTTGCATATCGGAAAGCGAATCAATACGGCTTATGCGGTTATGTGAAAAACCTGCCCAACGGAAATGTTCTCTGTGAGGTAGAAGGTGATGACGGGATCGTCAGAGATTTCATTAAGGAACTGAAAATCGGTCCGTCATTTTCCAGGGTAACAAATGTGCAGGTAAACACATCAAACGATCTGTTTGGATATAAATCTTTTGAGGTGCGATATTGAACGAACTTATTCGCATTGGCATGGCGCAGATAAATCCGGTTCTGGGCGATATTAAAGGCAATGTCAATAAAATTGTAAAAACAATTGAACAGGCAGTCCGGGCAAAGGTCGAGTTACTGGTTTTTCCGGAGTTGACGATTACCGGTTATTCACCGCAGGATTTGCTGTTTAATGACCGATTTATCCGAGCCAATTTGGAAGGACTTACACAAATTGCCGGGCATGTTCCCGACGAACTCATTGCCGTCGTCGGTTTTATTGATAAGATTGACGATAAAATCTACAATGGTGCGGCAATTATTCGCAACGGGCGGATTATCGATAAACGTTTTAAGACACTGTTGCCGAATTACGATGTATTCGATGAAAAACGCTATTTCATTTCGGCGGAAGCCAACTTCCCTGTTCCGGTTTCGGTGAATGGTAAGAAATTTCTCTTAGGCGTTGAGATTTGTGAAGATCTCTGGGATGCGGATTCCGACGTGAAAATCACCCGGGAATTAGCCGAACAGGGCGCGGATTTGATTGTCAATTTATCGGCATCACCCTTTGAACATAATAAACGGGCTGTGCGGCAACAATTGATCCTCAGAAAAATCCACGATCTGAAAATACCCTTTGTGCTGGTCAATCAGGTTGGCGGTCAGGATGAGTTTGTTTTTGACGGCAATTCGTTGGCGCTGGACTCTACCGGAGCCGTAATCGCCTGGGGCAAGGAATTTGTCGAATCGCTGACGTCCTTCGATCTTGATATCAAATCGGGAAAAGGATCGCCGGTGGAGTTGCCCTCGATTAGAAAAGAAGAGAGCATCTACCGGGCGCTTGTTTTGGGAGTTCGGGATTATTTCCGAAAGACGGGCTGCCGGAAAGCCGTTCTCGGACTCAGCGGGGGCATCGATTCCGCATTAGTTGCCTGTATTGCCGTCGAGGCTCTCGGCGCCGGGAATGTGATCTGTGTGTTGATGCCGGGACATTTTACCGCCGATATGAGTAATGAGGATGCCGGGATAATAGCCAAAAATCTTGGTACCAATATTTTAACTATTCCGATAGGAAATATCGCGGATACCTATGATAAAGAGCTGCGTGGCATCTTTGCGGATATTGAAGCCGATGTAACCGAGGAAAATATTCAAGCCCGGATCAGGGGCAATATTTTAATGGCTATTGCCAATAAATTTGGTTGTTATGTTCTATCAACGGGTAATAAAACCGAACTTGCTTTAGGATATTGTACAATGTATGGAGATATGGCGGGAGCGCTGGCAGTTATTTCGGACCTCAGCAAAAGCGACGTCTATGCAGTCTCTCGCTATGTCAATGAAAAGAATGGTGAAGAGATTATTCCGGAGCGGGTATTCGAGCGGATTCCCAGTGCGGAGTTGGCGGCAGACCAGGTAGATCCCTTTGATTATGAAATTGTGAGCCCTCTTGTGGATTTGATAATCAATGACCGGAAATCCGGTGACGAGCTTATTGAAATGGGATACGATCGGACTCTTGTTCGGGATATATTGAATAAAATCCGTCTGGCGGAATATAAGAGACGACAGGCGGCGCCCGGTTTAAAAGTAAGTGGAAAAGCCTTTGGCGTCGGCTGGCGCTATCCAATCATAAATTATTTTAAGGAGTGATCCGGATTGAGGTTTCATTACCCGGGTTATTTTCTGCTGATAATCATACCGGTATTCTTTACCGGTTTCCTAACCTGGATAAGCCAGCCCCAAAAAGGTAAAGAATAAAATTTGAGAAGTGAGAATATATTTGACTATCGAGATATCTGTTTCTAAAAT
>JAGHBC010000047.1 GCA_021161185.1 Fidelibacterota bacterium | reverse complement strand
TATAAAGGAGATCGTCTTGAAGAAAATTTTATGTTATATCTCGATATTGATTCTTTTTCTTTCAGTTCCGCTTTTTTCACAAACCGACAATGCAGAATTCCGCGCAACCTGGGTAATCACCTGGGAACATATCAGCGGCTCCTCCGACGTTGAAACGAATAAAGCGCGGGTTCGGAAAATATTGGATAACCACCAAAAAGCCAACATGAACGCCGTCCTATGGCAGGTACGTCAGAGCGGCACAGCCTATTACAACTCATCTTATGAGCCCTGGGGTTATTATGCCGGCGGTTCCGATCCCGGTTACGATCCTCTCGCCTACGCTATCGAAGAAGCCCATAAACGCGGAATGGAAGTACATGCCTGGTTCAATGTTTTCCAATGCTCAAGCTTACACGTAGACACAACAGCACTCGGAGATACACTATTTGCTACACCGGCAGCGGCTCATCCCGATTGGGTCTGCCGGGATCAGGCGGGAAATCCAATGACAGAAAGCAGAGCGTTGTCGCCCGGTATGCAAGCTGTTCGCGATTATTCAGTCGATGTAGCCATGGAGATCGTGAATAATTACGACATTGACGGACTTCACATGGATTACGTCCGCTGGAATGAATACTCAAACTCCAAGAAATCCAAAAGTTACGCCGCTTCGATCGATGAAACCCGCCAGCTCGATGGATTCATTACTGAAGAACAGATCAAAGACCTGATCGAAAATAAAGGCGGTCGTTATCTCTACGATGTTGACCATCCCTACTCTGCCGGCATTCCGGACAGTATTCCCGGAGTTCCGTTTTCATCCTGGGAAAATTACTGGCGCTGGTCGGTGACTGAATTTGTCCGGACTCTGCATGATTCGATTCAGAGCGTCAAACCCTGGGTGCGTCTATCGGTAGCCGCTTTAGGAAAATACCGCTGGTCCGGCTGGCAGGGCTACGGAACGGTTTACCAGGACGCCGCACTATGGTTTAATGAGGGATATGTCGATCAACTAACTCCCATGCACTATCACTGGACAACCGCCAGCGGTTTCCTTGATATGCTGGCGGCCGGTGATCCGGAATCCTGGGATTATTACATTCAACCAGGAATTGATGCCGGACGCCTGTTTTCAGTTGGTCCCGGCTCTTATATCCTGCTCAAAAATAAAATCTGGTATCGTCATAAAGAGATCATTCGGGCTGTCCGTGAGGTCGACTGGACCGACGGTTTTCAATTCTTCAGCTACGGCAGTTGGAACGGCGCTCAGTATTGGGATGAGGCCGGGCAGACGGTTTTTAGCAAAAAAACAAAAATCCGTAACATGGTCCAAACCGCCGCACCCGGTGAGCCAACCATAACTTTTTTACAAAATGATCCGTTAAAATGTGAAATTACCGTCACGCCCGACGCCGGAATATCGAATAACCACTGGTTTATTGTTTACCGCTCGGAAGATGAAACGATTGATCCCGATGCCGATGAAATCATCGATACTCACTTCGGTCAAGAGACTTATACGCTCACCGACAGTTTTTCGGGAACCCAGAATTTTAACGGTCAATACACTTACGCCGCCACCTGCCTGGATCGGTTTTGGAGTGAGTCACCAATCTCAAACCCGGTTGTTTCCGATTCTATCCCTTCATACGCCCCGGTCGTATTGTCCTCGACTCCGATAAATGGCGATACGGTTCCGGTAAACACTCCCATCGAATTCATTTTTTCCAAATCCATCGACACCACCGGTTTTAGCACAAATATCATCATTACTCCGACGATCCCGCTTTCCGGCTTTAAATGGACGGACGATAATCGATCGGTAAAATTCCTTACCTCTGGCGCTCTAACTTTTGACACCCAATATACTATCACACTGCATGCCACAATATCTGATGTAAACGGTGTTCAACTGGACGGCAATGCCGACGGCGTCCCCGGTGACAGCTATACAATTACTTTTAGGACCTATGACGTCGATGTCAGCGGACCGGTAATATTGGCAAGTTATCCCGACGTAAACACAGAAAAACTCGATCTGGACGACGTCATCACTGTTGAGTTTGATGAACTAGTTGATCCGCAAACAATAAATGAAAACACCATTTCATTAATTAATGGCGGGAATCCGGTTACCATTGAAGCTGTTGTAAATACCTTTGAAAATCGTTCAATTGTGAATGTTAAACCATATTCACAACTTATATCCGATGCGGTGAATCTTTTAACATTATCGACCGGCATTACCGACACACTCGGAAATGCGCTTAGTAATAATATTTATATAGATTTCACTACCGATGATTACTACTACTCGGCAAAGAAAATGGTGGATGATTTTTCAGGAGACGGTGATTGGTGGATCCCGACCAGTTCCGGAGGTTGGGTCGGAGTTGTAGCCGCCGGATCAGAATTCGGTCATACAACGGAGAATTATCTTCCGGCATCTGAATTCAACGACACAGATAAAAAGTCGGGATATTTGAAATATCAATGGGATACAAGTTCGACAGAATTTTTACTCAGGGAACATGTCGGTATCAGCCCAACGACAAGTATAAATATCGATACTTCCTGGATTTTACAAGTGTATATTTATGGTGATGGAAGTAATAACCAGTTCCGATTCTCTCTTTATGAAACGGGAGCTCAAGTAGCTGAAGTATCCAAATGGATAACCATTGACTGGGTTGGCTGGAAACTGGTAGAATGGGATTTAGGTGATCCCAACAGCATTGGTGAATGGATAGGTAACGGCATTATGGATGGAACTTCTTATAAAATGGAAGGCTTTCACCTCACAAAGCCCGAAAACGGAGCGTGGACCGGTAAACTGGGCTTTGATAATTTACGCCTGGTAAAACGCACTCCGGGTCAGGCGCCGCCGAATACTGCGCCGGTAATTGAGGATTTACCGGATACATCGGTAACAGCCGGCAAATATGTAAAAATATACCCGACCTGGACTGATCCCGATGCCGCCGACGTTCACCAAATTATCTGCCAGTCGGATACTTCTGGTGTATATTTCTATATAAAAGGTCATACATCCGGCTCCACCGTCTATGTCAGAACACTTGAAGAATATGCAGGCACTTCACACATTACAATCATTGTTAAAGATTACGGCATCGGAGAATTATCGGATACAACCAGTTTCATTTTGACAGTATTATCGAGTAACGATATCGTCACACAGAATGTCCCTAATAAATTTTCATTGGATCAAAATTATCCAAATCCCTTTAACCCGACGACAACTATTCGATTTTCACTGGATAAAGACGGTTATACACGTCTGATAATTTACGACCTATTAGGCCGGAAAATTACCGAGATACTGAACCAGCATCTCAATACCGGGAGCTACGAAATTGTGTTCGATGCATCCAATCTGGCATCGGGACAATATATCTATCAATTAATTTCCGGTCAAAGAGTAATAACCAAAAAGATGTTGCTGTTAAAATAGCATGTAAGGCATTGATTTTTTAGGACAAATGAGATTAGACAACCTGCCCGAAAGTCAGGCGGTGAGAAAATATTTGTATCAAGGATTTGAGTATACGGGAAAAGAGCTGAGACATCATTTGAAAGGAAGAATGAAACGCTCAAAGGTACACAAGGTATGTTATATCGAAGCAGTCGTCTTCTATGCTGGAGTTGGGGAGATTAAACTGTTTTTCCAAAAGAAGTAAATGGCATTTATTAGTAACGACTGATTTGATATTGAACTATAATAAAGCATTGAAACTTTATAATAATCGTTGGACGATAGAGGTAATGTTCAAAGAATTAAAACAATATTTGAACTTCGGAAAGTGCCAATCCAACGATTTTGACGCCCAGGTAGCCGAGGCATTGTCAATTACCCCTAAGTCTTTTAACGGGAAGAAAATGATAGTAAAAATCCGTAGTGAGAATAATATTTGTTGATGTGTTGATTTTATTGATGTTAAACCGCCACTCTGTTAAAGTTGGGTTAATCAGTTCACGAATAAACATGAAGAAATATAATCGTAGAATTGGGCAATTTTTGATGACCTGTGTTAAACTTGGGGTAATAGCGCTGCCAGAATCAAGCTTTAATTGCGCCGCTGCTAATTGATTACATGCTTCATCATCAGTCAGATCATTTATCTGTTGAAATAAAAGTACACCAAGACTTGTGTACAATTCCTTGCTAGGACGACCAAAACCGGAGTCAAAGTAAC
>JAGHBC010000159.1 GCA_021161185.1 Fidelibacterota bacterium | reverse complement strand
TAAAAAGGGGAAAATATGTCATTCTTGAACGAAGTGAAGAATCTCCATAACATTGTTCGTAAAGGCATTAGAGATTCTTCGTTATCACTCAGAATGACACTCCCCAGACTTTTTACGAAACCGTCATCATTGATTTTGCAAAAAAGCAATAAATTTACTTTTAGGAGACTAAAAGGAGGGAACTTGATATGAGTGAAACCAAGCCACAACTAAGACCCGTAAAAGATGTGGCTGCTGAAATTGGTTTGGGGTCCGACGATATTGAATTGTACGGCGAATATAAAGCCAAGATAAAATTGAATACATACAAGCAGGTTGTGAATAATCCCAACGGCGATCTGATCCTGGTTTCGGCGATCACACCGACGCCCGCCGGTGAAGGCAAGACAACAACAGCGGTAGGACTGGCTATGGGGCTGAACCGCATTGGTAAAAAAGCCATTGTGACGCTGCGGGAACCGTCGCTCGGTCCGCTATTCGGTATGAAAGGTGGCGCGACCGGCGGCGGCAAGACCCAGGTGCATCCCATTGATGAAATTAATATGCACTTTACCGGCGATCTTCATGCCGTTACATCGGCTCACAATCTGATTTCAGCGGTGCTGGATAATCACCTGTTTCGGCGTAAAGAACCTCAATTGGATCCACGTCAAGTCGTCTGGAATCGTGTTATGGACATGAATGATCGCTCTCTACGGGATATTGTAATTGGATTGGGTGGTAAGAAAAACGGTTTTCCCCGAGAAACCAATTTCAGCATTTCGGCATCTTCTGAAATTATGGCGATATTAGGTTTATCGGAAAGTTATCATGATCTGAAAGAAAAAATCGGGAATATTTTATTGGGATTTACCTATGATAATCAACCGGTTTATTTAAAAGAGCTGAACATTACGGGTGCTGTCGTTGCCCTGTTGAAGGATGCGCTGAAACCCAATATTGTGCAGACGTCCGACGGTACGCCGGCTTTCGTTCACGGTGGACCTTTTGCTAATATTGCTCAGGGAACCTGTTCGGTGTTATCCATGAAGATGGCCTTGAAACTCTCCGATTATGTGGTCACTGAAGCGGGGTTTGGCTTCGATTTGGGGGCTGAGAAATTTTTTGATATTGTTGCCCGAAAATCGGGATTGAACCCGAAAGTTGTCGTTTTAGTAGCAACCGTCCGGGCTTTAAAAATGCATGGCGGGAAAAAATTAACGGAGTTAAGTGAATCTGATCCGGAAGCTGTGAAACGTGGTATTCCGAATCTTTTGAAACATATTCAAAATATTTGCAGATTTGCAGTTCCGGCTGTTGTTGCCATCAACCGTTTTGATAACGATACTGATGAAGAGGTCAAGGTATTGGTGGATTTTTTGAAAGGACGTGGTGTCGAAACTGCCATTATTGATTCAGCGAGCCGGGGCAGTGCCGGAGCTGTAGATCTTGCTGAAAAAGTTGTTAAGATAAGCGGTCATAACGAACATTATAAACCACTTTATGAACTTGAGGCGACGATTGAAGAAAAGATCGAAATGATTTGTAAACAGATTTATGGATCAAGTGCGGTTGATTTTACCAAATTGGCAAAACAGGCAATCAAAAAGATCAATAAAATCGGTCTGGCAAAATTGCCCGTTTGTATTGCCAAAACCCAGAAATCTTTGTCTGATAATCCCGGCCTGCTTGGACGACCGAAGGATTTTCTCGTGACGGTGCGAGATATTGAGATTTCATCGGGAGCCGGCTTTTTGGTGCCCATTACGGGGGACGTTCTCTTAATGCCGGGATTGCCAAAGGTTCCGTCTGCAGAGCACGTGGATATTGACGAGGATGGGAATATCAGTGGACTGTTTTAGCAAAGCAATTTTAAACACAATCAAGGAAGTTTTAATCTGAATAATACAGGTAAGTGAAAAATTGTGAGACCTTATGAAAATACCTGAAAAAAAACAGCATTCACCGGCTTATTACATATTTATATTCGTATTGGCTCAGGTTGCCTGGCTCGGTCTGCTTGGTCTCTGGATTTATCGGTATGTCTATAACGTCATAATATTGAAATCAGTGGGCGATAAATTACCGGCGGATATTTTATCGCCGGGGAAGGATATTTTTGTATTAGTTGGAGGATTTATTCTTTTGATCGCCATATCATTCGGAATGTCGATGATTTTCCGTAATCTTAATGTGCAGATTAAGTTAACTCGCTTATATGATAATTTTATTGCCAGTATTACCCACGAATTGAAAACCCCGTTGGCTTCGATTCAGCTATACCTGGAAACATTGCAAGCCCGGGATGTGCCTCCGGAAAAAAGAAAGGAATTTTACGATGTGATGCTGCGGGAATCGAACCGTTTACGCGGGCTGATTGATACTATCCTGGAAGTTGCCGGTTTAGAACGGAAAAAGCAGATATATAATTTTGAAGTATTCCAAACAGATGAGATAATAAATGCCATGGTCAATGAAGTCCGAGATCAGTTTAATTTACCTGAAGACGCCATTCGGTTGGTTGGAGAAGCGCCGTGTCAATGTGTCGCCGAAAGGAATTACTTCAAGATACTGTTCAATAATCTTACGGATAACGCGATTAAATATACAAACGGACCTGTTCGGATAACCGTTCGACTTGCTTGTACCGGAAAAAATATCAGGATTGAGTTTCAGGATAATGGGATTGGAATTCCGCTCAAAGATCAGCGCAAAATCTTTCGGATATTCCAGCGCTTAAATCGGGCTAATATTCCTAATGTCAAAGGCAGTGGTCTGGGACTTTATATGGTCAATGAAATTGTCAAGTACCATGGTGGTAAAATTTGGGTATATAGTAAAGGTGAAAATAAGGGAACCAGCTTTATAATTGAGCTACCGGTATATCAAGCTGCCAAAAGACGCTACCTGGATCGATTGTTAAAGAAATCCCCGTAAAATCAGGAGATAAAGGCATGATAGATAAAGAGGGCTTATACAAGGGCGGGCGAATATTGTTGGTAGAAGATGAAGAGTCTCTGGCGAAAGGCTTGCTTTTCAATCTCAAAGAGGAGGGCTATGTCGCATCCTGGGCGCGTGACGGACGTCAGGCTATTGAGTTTTTTGAATCCGAACCTTTTGATCTTATTATTCTCGATATAATGTTGCCCTACCGGGATGGATTTGAAATTGCTCAACAAATCCGGGAAAAATCGCCCCGGATGCCTATTCTAATGTTAACCGCCAAAACGGGGGTGCAGGATCGGGTGAAAGGGCTTGAAATCGGAGCGGATGACTATTTAACCAAGCCTTTTCATCTTCGTGAGTTGTTGTTAAGAATTGAGGGAATGCTCAAACGTAAGTCCTGGTATAAATCTATTGAAGGAGATGCCGCAATATATCGTTTTGGTGATAATGAGATCAACTTCGGGACCATGACCGGGCACGCAGGAAAACAGGAAATCCAATTAACCCTGCAGGAAACCCGATTGTTGAAATATCTGATTGAACATAAAAATACAGTAGTTTCCCGGAAGAAACTGCTTGAAGAAGTGTGGAATATCTCCTTTGAAATCGAGACCCGGACGGTAGATAATTTTATTGTCCGTTTGCGGAAGTATTTTGAGCCCGACCCCGCTAAGCCGGTATATTTTAAAAGCGTTCGCAGTGTAGGCTATATGTTCACCGGATAATCAGTACGGATATGCGGGTTCTGCTAACCAGTCGATTTCTTTGGGGTTACTATCCCGCAAAGCAATCTGCTTATACATCGGATGGATTAAAATATTATAAAAATAAATAGGCGAGAATAACCGCCACCAACAACCCAGGCAGCATATTAATTACTTTGATTTTTTTAATTTCGAGAATGTTGATGCCCAATCCGACCAACATCAAACCGCCGACCGCCGATATTTCATTAATCACGATATCATTGAAAAATTGTCCCAGCCAGCCGGCAAGTAAAGTCAGTCCACCCTGATAGATAAGCAGGGGTATGACGGAAAAAATGACGCCAACGCCCAGACCGGCGGATAATGCGATGGAAGAAAAGCCATCCAGCACGGATTTGGTGAGCAGGAGATTCGGTCTACCGCCCAAGCCCTCTTCAAAGGCGCCTAAGATTGTCATGGATCCCATACAAAAGAGCAGGAAAGCCGTGACAAACCCGTCGCTAAATTTTTCGTTGTCGGTACTGATTTTGGTTTTCAGTAAATTGCTAAAGTGATCCAGAGCGCGGTCAATAGACAGCAATTGACCGATTATAGAACCGATCACAATGCTAAAAATCAGGATGAGATAATTACTTGTTTTGAGCGCCATACTAAATCCGAGGGACAGGGTGAAGAGTCCGATTCCCTGGAATACGATAGTCGTGATATTTTTAGGTAATCTTTTATGTAAAAGTAACCCGATAATGCTGCCAAGGATAACAGCGCCCGTATTGATAAATGTTCCCAGCATAAATGTTTATGCGGTTTCTTCGGGAATAATGACCCAGCCGATGATATAGGTAATCAATAATGGGAAACCACTGGTTGCAATGGTGGCAAATACAAACAGCAACTGAACAATGGTGGGATCAATATTTAACATTTCGCCGAGTCCGCCGCAAATGCCGGCGATTTTTATGTCTTTTGTGGAACGGTAAATCTTTTTCATGCTTATACTTCCTGCTCGTTTATGGTTGAAATATACGAGCATTTAGATTTTCTGAACAGTTAATTTGTTGTCAGCAGCAGAAAATCAGAATTATTTATTGTGGTCAGTTTAACACTCTTTGATCAATTGCAGGAACTCTTTGTAGGGAATCGCCGTCCAACTCTCCGCTTGCAGGGCGCCGTTTTCACGGCTGATAAGGGAAACTTTTGTGGCGGATTTAGCGTTGGGAGCTTCATAAATGTCCATAAAGTCGTATTGTCCCAATAGGGCGTAGTGGGCAATGAATTTGATTTCCGGGCATTTGTATTTCACTTCTTCCAGCCACTGCCGACCCAGTTGCTCGCGGTTTTTCATCTTGCTTGACATCTCGGGCGAAAGTTTGGTCATTAAAATGAAAGTTTGCATAATATCCTCCGTATAAGGTTCTATATATATAGTAAGGGATTAATGAAAAAGATTCAAGAATATTTATAAAATAGGTTCCTTCTCAAATACAGTGGGTAAATTGAAAGAATACAATTTTAAAGAAGGATATAAGTCAGTAGATTTTTCCTAAAAAAAGGAAAAAGCGATGATGATTAAAGAACTATTTGAAACGGCCTTATCAATTGACGAACCCTGGTATGTAAAAAGTCTTAAATTTGATGCAGAGAAGAAGTGATTAGACATCCATATTGATTTTAAACGAGGAGTAATAAATTGGAAAATGTCTCAAATTAGTAATGGTCTTTTGGAGGGATTGAATCCTTTGATTCAGGCTGCAAAGCCAAAAGCAAGAGGTTATAGCAAACCGAGAAATTTTAAAATAATTGCTTTTTTGATAACAGGCAAACTGGATTTTGGGAAAATCAATCCCGCCTATGGAACATTTAAATAATAATTACCTACTCTAAACGAGAAGGAACCAAGGTAATCATTATACACTCAGTAAAATCAGCTTTCTGAGCAGCAGGCTGATTGATATGCCCCAGAAAGCGCCGATCAAAACCTGGTTTGGCGTGTGACCGAGTAGCTCTTTCAGTTTTTCCTTATTAAGCCAATGTTCGGGTGATAGAAATTCTTTGATAATCTGATTGAGGACGACAGCCTGTTTTCCTGCATTTTGCCTTAGCCCGGCGGCGTCAACCATGACAATAAAAGCTAAGCAGGCTGCAATCGCAAAAAAGGTGGAGCTCCAGCCTTCAATTAAGCCAATCGATGTAGCCATGGCGGTGACACTGGCGCTGTGGCTGGAGGGCATTCCGCCCATGGAAAATAAAATTGAAAAATTAAATGTTTTTTTCTTGATAGCATAGCCGATTAATTTGGCAGTTTGCGCCGAAATATTTGCCAGAAATATGGCGATTAAAATTTCGTATCCCGTAGAATCTATTTTTTGTAAAAAAGGCATAATATTTTTTATTGCTTGCATCGTTAGGAGTTTTCAATTTACGAGTAATTGTACAAAGAATTGATTTGAAATGCAAAAAAATATATTTACACCTGTCAGGTTTATGAAAATGGTCGCACCTGAAAGAGATAAAGCGGCTAAACCTGACAGGTGTACTATCAATATCGTCCGGAAATTGGTTTTTTATATTATTTCTTTTAGCATTTTGCCCAACTCAGATATTTTGTATGGTTTGGCAATGAAGTCTACAAAACCGTACTTCTTGCAGTCGGACATTATCGGATCGTTGGAGTAGCCGCTGGAAACAATCGCTTTGACTTCAGGATCGATTTTCAGGAGTTCCCGAATAGCCTCTTTTCCGCCCATACCGCCCGGTATGGTTAAATCCATAATTACTGCTGCAAAAGGTTCTGCGGATTTCAGGGCTTTTTTGTATAGTTCAATTGCTTCACTGCCGTCTATGGCAAATTCAACGCTGTATCCAAGACTTTTCAGCATCTCTCCGGCGACTTTTCTTATGAATTCTTCATCGTCCATGATGAGGATTTTCCCTTTACCGAAGAGCGTTTTTCCGGTTTCACTTTCTTTTTTAACAGCTGTTTTTTCCGAAGCCGGCAGATAGATATAGAATGTAGTCCCGACGCCCAGCTCCGATTCAACCGTTATTAATCCGCCATGATTTTTAATAATGGAATAAGCGCTGGTGAGTCCGAGTCCGCTTCCTTTTGCCTTGGTCGTAAAGTAGGGATCGAATATTTTGTCGAGGTGATGGGCTGAAATACCGATTCCATGGTCTTCGAAAATAATTTTTATGTATTTACCTTTTTTGAGAGGTAAAAGATCTGCTGAAGTAATCGTAATATTTTCGGCTTTTATTTCAATTATGCCGCCTTCGGGCATAGCCTGATCGGCATTCATTACCAGGTTGTTAAATACCTGATTCATCTGTCCCTTGTCAATTTCAACCGCCCAGAGGTCGTCGGGAATGAAAAACTTGCATTTAACATTCGATCCTGACAATACAAAAGCGGCGGATTCTTGTATAAACTCAGCAATAGATGCAGTTTCTTTGACTGGTGCCCCGCCTTTGGAAAAAGTAAGCAGTTGCTGCGTCAGATCCTTGGCTCGCATGGCTCCTTTTTCGGCTTCAACTAATCTCTGATAAACTTTATCTTCCGGGTTGGCATACATCTTGGAGAGCGTAATATTGCCTAAAATAATAGTGAGAATATTATTGAAATCATGGGCGATGCCGCCGGCCAGAACGCCGATTGATTCGAGATTTTGATTTCTGCGAACTTCTTTTTCAATTTGCTTCCGCTCCGTGATATCTCTGATTACCGCAAAAGTCGCCTTGCCGCCCCGGTGGTCTATAATTGTCACATTTGCTTCGACGTCAATTGTTGTCCCGTCTTTTTTCTTAAAAACGGTTTCATAACGGGACGGCACATATTCTCCCAAATTGCGTTTTCTCTGGCGTTCCATTAATATTTTAACAGTCTTTTCGGTAAATACTTCTGTGTAATCTTTCATGAATAATTCGTCATACGCATAGCCCAGCATTTTTGCAAATTGCTTATTAAAAAAGATGAATTTATCATGTTGGCTGATTACAATTGCGTCGTTGACATTTTCAACCAACAGGCGATATTGCTCTTCGGAATCCCGGATTTGCTTTGCCAATTTCCGGCTTCGCAAGATTTGGGAAATGTGATTGGCAAACAATTCCAGTGGTTTGACCGTCTTATCTGTGGGAATTAACCCGCTCCTGGAATCATCGACGGAGATCATGCCGATGAAATCTCCCGACTCATCTTTTAAAGCGATGAAAAGGTTGTCCTCTCTGTGCCAGCGACCTTTGCCGGGAGCGTACTCTTTCTTTCCATTATTCACGGCTTTTTGATCCAGAATGTGCTTCCTTGTATGTGGCACGTAGCAGGATTGATTTCCTAAAAGTAATCCCTTTTCAAAAATGTCTTTTAACATTTCCTTGGATACGCCGGTTTTACTCAGACGCTCTAAGGTTTCTTTATCTATACCGTGAGAACCCAATATATCTCTATATGGAAATTCTTCCTTGAAAGTGTAGAACAGCACGCGGCTAAAATCCGAAATTTCAACAATGGCTGTGCTAATGGTTTTAAACAGCTTTTTATCATCAGCTATAGTTAATATATCGGCAGAGATTCTGCTGAATTGTTCAATTTGTGCGGTTAAGAGTCTGATTTGATTTTCGGCTCGCTTGCGCTCGGTTATGTCCTTTAGCGAAATTACCAGGGCTTCTTCTTCTTCTTCTTCTTCTGCAAGAAGCTTTCCAGCAAAGTCAAATTCTAATATCAACTCTTTTTTTTCATCATCTAAGCTCACTGTATTATCTCCTCTTTTCACTGCAACAACATTCTCTTTGGGAGCTTGTTTGCAACAGGTAATGAACCAAATTGAGATACAAACATTTCCAATAATTCTTTTTCTATCTGGACATATTTGGAAGTTACAAAATATCTCATGAACAATTCATATCCCATTAAAGAATCTTCCGAAAATCCTCGGTATTGTTCTATTATGGAATTTTTTATATTTGCATAAGTGTAACTCCGTATTCTGTTAAATAGATTTTCGGAACGACCATAATATATCACCTTTGAAGAAAATTTCGGGTACTTGATGTGCTTCCTAATTGATATTTCATATACCCCATACCTTTTAGGAACTGAGGGTAAATATTTTTTATGTAAAGGTAAAGACCTGGAAAAAAAATTACTGTAGGGATTACTTAAGTCGATCTTGTTGTATGCCGGAATATGAACTGAATTTCTGTAGTTGCAAATTGTTCTAACTGAAAGATTAAGACCATAATTCTGTTTAAGAATATCCTGAATTTCCCTGTCCTTAATTCCTTCCCGATAAATAGGGACAGATGAGAAAACATGTTCAATGATACCGGCATAAACCTTCTTTTTACTCCAGAAAAGTTCTCTTAAAAGGTATTTTGGATTGTTGTTCGAGTCCAAACCACAGGAGCTATCAGAAAAGGATATCCATGTGTTGTTCACAAGGCGACTTAAACGACTTATATCTAAAAAGGGAAATTGATATTGTTTTAAGAATTCTTTCAAAGAAATTGGAACCATTTTTTTTGGGTCATAGCTCTCAAAGAAGTTTCTTTGCAATCTCAGTAGATTGGTTAAAATGTGGTGTATAAAAAGATTCTTTGTTTTTATCCAATTCATCGAATGCTTCCACTTTATATCGCCTGGTTCCCATAGTAATTCAAAATCCAGTTTTAAATATTCATGTGAGTAAAATTGGAAATCACCTTTCTCTCTTACCACAATGCCGGTTGTGCCTCTTGGTATATTATTCGAAATTCTGTCATCAATATAATGAATTTTATAAAAAGGATCTCTGGATGTCTTGTTAAGGAACTGTTTTATGTATTTTAAATATTTATTAATACTCATTTCCAAAACATTGGCAAAAACCATTCGACCTATTATCTCGTTCCGATAAGACATTAAAATATTCCTCATTTTCCATATTGGGCAAATAGAACTTATCAATTTTGACCACTATTACGTGTGAATTATTGTATTTCTGTTCATTTTTCGGCGGTTTTTCTGATTTCAATTAATCCGTGATTTGTTTTTCCAAAACGTTTACGCAATTCTGATATAATTTTCTTTCTTAGTTCTTTTTCAGACATGTCTAATTCAGGAGCATACTTGCAAATGAGTTTTTCAAATGCCTTATTGGAGTTTAACACTTCTATTTTGTCATTTACGGCAAGTAGTGATTCGGGAACGAAATGAAATATATTCTTAAAGTTCTCTTCACTATCGCGAAGCGCCTCTTCCGCCCGCTTGCGCTCGGTGATATCGGTATAGGTGACAACAATTTCACCCTCTTTCAGACTTTCGCCTATTCTAGCTGCGCTTATCATACAGATAATATCTTTGCCGTCCTTACGCCGGCATGGAAACTCTTCGGAATGAGTTTGCTGTTTCTCCAATACAGGATAAAAAAGGTCTGCAATTTTCTCATATTCCTCATCGGACCGATACAGTATCCTGCTTTTTTTGCCAATTAATTTTGCCGCTTCCCATCCGAATACATCCTTGACGGATTCATTGGCAAAAATGATTTGGCGTTCGTGCAAACCGATTACTGCAAAAGGAACGGAATACAATATGGAAGATTCAATCTCTTTTAATTTATGCTTTTCTTCTTCCATCTCCATTTTCCATAAAGCAAATGCTATATCACCGGTAACTTCCGTAAAAAGAGATTGCTCCTCTTCATCTGTTAACATTTCAGCGGGAACCGTCGCTGCCGCAACTCCGTATATTTTATTTTCATATTTTAGCGGAATAGTCATAACTCCTTTGTCAATATCATAATCAAAAACCGGGCATCCGGAACAGATAGGCTGTCCCGGTTTAGTGATAGTGATTTCAGAGCGCTTGAGAGACTCAATCCCGCACGGCGTTATCTTGCCGCTTTTGAGAATTTCTGATATTTTTGATATATATTCGCTGTTGCCCGCATTTGCATACTTAGTCATTTTTCCTTTTTCATCTAAAATTGCGATCCACACATCTAAATAGCCGCGTGTCTCCACAAGCAGACCGCAGGCTTTTTCGATTAAGCTGCCTCTATCATTTTCTTTTGTAATTAACTGATTAACGTTCCGAACTGCTAAGAGTATTCTGTTGAGATGTTTTATTCTTTCTTCAGATTGTTTTTGTTTGGTGATATCTTTTGAAATGACCGTTATGGCTGCTATCTCTCCGGTTTTACGGTTTACGAATGGATTTAACGTTCGCAGGAAATCCTTCCCATCTCGCTGGCTTTTATATTCATAGGCGACCGGTTTGCCTGATTTAAGGACTTCCTTTACTCTATTGGAAAATAGTTCCGTTGCTTCGGGCGAGTGAAAATTTGCATAACTTTGCCCGGTCACTTCGCTTAAGGATTTTCCGTATCTTGACAGAAGTTTCTTATTAGCGTAAAGATACTTTAGTTCTCTGTCTACAAGGTAGATAGGATCGTCACTGGATTCTATTAATGATTGGTATTTTTTCTCACTTGCCAACAGTGTTTGATTTGTTTTCGTCCCCTTGACATTTTGGGCCAGGAGGTGTTCATTCGTCTTTTCGAGTTTCTTTACTTTCTCTTCAAACTTAGATGTTTCAGCATCGGAATGTTTTTTTGTCATATCTTCTCAACCTTTTTAGAACGCCGTGGACGGCGTATCATGTTCCTTTATCCCTGAACCTGTTAAATTTTTATTTAATAAAAGAGTCCACTAAAAAAAGGTATAATTCTATAGAAAGAAACCGTTGAAACGGTTGGATTGTTTGGGCTGTGTTTTATTAGCCCCCAACTTAAGTTGGGGGTTAATAGTAAGTTACGTAGGCACAGAACTGTTTTAACAGTTTCCATAATCACCAGATGGATTCAACTTTTGATGCTTTTTTTAGTGGACTCATAAAAGATATTAGGCAATTGTATCGACATTTTTGGTTCCTTATCTTTTTGTAATTTAATTTACCTTTGTATTAATACCAAATATATTGTACAGTTATAGTGGCGCTTGTAATTTGAGCCTGTCTATAAAGTATTAACCACTTGCCGAGGGTATCCCTTGTGGGAGAAGTGGTTATTTGATATAAAGAATATTTTTATCACCCTAACCTGAATAAACCAGAATTTCAAATTGCAAACTTGATGGTTTTGTCCCGATAAATCGGGATCATTCTGAGTGGAAAATACCTTGAAAAGGTGGAATCAATGTTTCGATATAATTCAGGGTTTTCCCCCACCTTTTCAAGGTGCGTTATACATTGCCGGTTAATACAAGGAAATTTTATAATTTGTTTAATATCTACCGAATTATTAAAATTCATAAAATTAAAAGAGGAGTTTCGAGATATGAAATCTATCACAAGGCATATTACATTGAACGTTCCACGGAGAAGGGTATTCATCAACATCACGCCGGAAGTGGAAAACGTTGTTCGTGAGAGCGGTATAAATGAAGGCTTGTGTCTGGTGAATGCCATGCATATCACCGCCAGTGTGTTTATTAATGATGATGAACCGGGGCTGCATCAGGACTTTGAAACCTGGCTTGAGAAACTGGCGCCGGAAAAACCGTATTCTCAGTATCATCATAACGGTTATGAAGACAATGCCGACGCCCATCTGAAACGACAGATTATGGGACGGGAAGTGGTTGTCGCAATCAGCAATGGTAAACTTGATTTTGGTCCCTGGGAGCAGATATTTTATGGTGAATTTGACGGAAAGCGCCCTAAAAGGTATCTGATAAAAGTTATCGGAGAATAATCCGGCTTCGCCGTCCGGTAATTAGTTTTTTGTTTTACACCTGTCAGGTTGGGTAATATCGTTCTCGGGGCTCGTTTCGTGCCCAGAAGGAACTTTTTACGAGACCATGTGTCTTTTTTTCCAAAGGGATTCCCATGGGAGCGGTAAGGATTTGTGAATTATATAGGTTAGGAACGCCGAACGACGATTAACGATAAAAATATGATACAATTTGCATTTAATTAAAATGTTAAATATTTTGATAATAGGAGCAGCTTTCGGAAATGAAGGTCCTGAAATATTAGAGGAAACCAATTTTGAAAATCATGTTAATTTGAGTATCTCGAAAAATTGAATTGCTCCTTCGTTTCTTGAAAAACAACCAAAAGAGGAGGTGATTATGTTTCCATTAAAGAAAATTCTTTGTCCCATTGATTTTAGCGAACATTCTCTCGCTGCACTAAAAATAGCTGATGAGATGGCTAAGACATTTCATTCCGAGCTTTTCCTTGTTAATGTAATTACTCCAATACCTTCGGTCCCTACTCCACCGCATCCGTTAGTATTTGACGTTCTAAAATACCAGGATTCTTTAGAAGCTCACTCCAAAAAGAGTCTTGACGATATTGCTAAAAACAAAGTAAGCACCGGTATTAAAGTCCACGCGGTTGTGGCTCTGGGAGATCCTTTTACCGAGATAATTAAAATTGCGGAGGAAAATAATGTGAATCTGATAGTTGTTGCTACTCATGGCAGAACCGGGTTAGGGCATATGATTTTTGGCTCGGTAGCGGAAAAAATCATTCGGCACGCTTCCTGCCCGGTTTTGGCTAAAAGAGTCATGGTTATTAATAAAGAATAAGGTTTTTTGTGAACAGTATTTTTGGTGTGGAGTAGCCAATCTAGTTCCGAGTGAGAGAAAATAAATTTGGCAAGCAGCAAAATGATGCTTGTAATTTACCACAAAAATTTAGAAATTAGACACGCTATTTACAATTGATCGCGGGGTGGAGTCCCGACAAGTCGGGAGTAGCTCGTTGGGCTCATATCCAATGGCTACCGGTTGGATGTTC
>JAGHBC010000069.1 GCA_021161185.1 Fidelibacterota bacterium | reverse complement strand
TAAAAAGGGGAAAATATGTCATTCTTGAACGAAGTGAAGAATCTCCATAACATTGTTCGTAAAGGCATTAGAGATTCTTCGTTATCACTCAGAATGACACTCCCCAGACTTTTTACGAAACCGTCATGTTTTTGTAACGAACCAAAAGGCTGATAATGCAAATCAAATATTTTAAGCCAATCGTTCTTTTTTTTACTTTAATAGTAAGCGTTACAATTTATGGCAATCTACTAAATCCTCTTAAAAATTTTAAAATCGTGCTTTCGTGGTCTTCGTTCGGCGCTGAGCTCGAAGCGGTCCTGATCATCCCCGACCCGGAAAGCGGAGTAGGTTATCCTCTAAGAGGCAGTCTCCCGGCTGAATCCCCAAACGGATATGTGATCGCCAGCGGTGATTTGAATGACAACCCTGAAATTACTAAAGAAATTTTTACAATCCGGAAATTCTCTCCCGGTATCTATCAAATTTGGGTAAAAAACAAATTCATCGAAGAGGGCTACGGCAATGACGATCTTTTCAGTGATGAGAGCGATGTATTCAGCGACTCTAAAGCCCGCGTGGATTTCTATTCCAATGACGAGTTAATTAAAACCATCTCGCTGCCTTCCAAAACAGACGGTAAGGTTTGGCTGCCGGCTGAGATCGAAGGGTCAACTAAAAATATTATTGAGGTCAACGAGTGTTACCCTCACTTGCGGGCAATATACGGCAAAATCATTGACGCTGTAAGCGGAGATCCTTTAGAAAGTGCATTGGTTATTATAAAAAATCGGGATACGAAGGAAACGGTAGAGCGTGCGGTTTCAGATAAATCCGGACAGTTTATCATTCCGGTCGACCCCGGTCGTTATATCATCTACATCGGCAAAAAGACCTACATCCCCGATAAATTCAATGTTGACATCCTACATGATTTCCCGCGCTCGGTGCATGCTGTTCTCACCCAAATTATTCCCAGTCAGAACTATCGGATAATTCTCACCTGGGACAGATTCCCGGTGGACGTCGACGCCCATCTCCGCGGTCCTTACCCCGGTTATAAGGATTTCCACATTTACTGGAACCGAAAGACTCTCATCAAAGGGAAAAATTTCCTCGACAGAGATGATACTCAATCCTATGGCCCGGAAACTATCACGATCCACGGTCTCGATCCCGGAACCTATAAATACACGGTCCACAATTACAGCGGAAGAACAGAGACTGCCGGCGACGCCCTTTCGCGAGGCAACATTCAGGTACGTATTTACAATGGCGATCAGATGTTAAAAACATACCGGCTGCCGCCGGGCACCGCGGGTAATTATTGGCGGGTGTTTGAGATTGACGGTAACACAGGATTAATACGAGACATTAATCAGACCGGATTTGAGAGCGATCCCGAAAAACTTTAACTATTTTACTTCTACAAATTTAGCAACGATGGTTTTAGTGCCGCAGGTTCGGAAATGAATCCGTAATTTAGCATTTTGCCCCACCCCGGTAATATCCAGTACCTTCCCAGGACCGAATATTTTATGGGATACGATTGAACCGGGACGCACAATTTTGTCCTTTAAATCGGATGTTTGGAAACTTACTTTACCGGATGATTTTTGAGGTTTGCGACACCGACAGGAGATCACTCCTTCTTTCACAGGGTTTATTTCCATCAGCTCGGATGGTATCTCATTTAGAAATATCGAATCCGGCAAATATTGCATTTCTCCGGCGCGATTTCGCATTTGCGCCGATGATAAGAAGACCTTTTCCATAGCCCGGGTTAAACCTACATAGAATAAGCGCCGTTCTTCCTCTACAACTTTTTCGGAATTATCGCGGTCTAATGGAAACAAGCCCTGGTTCAATCCGCAAATAAAAACCACGGGAAATTCCAACCCTTTGGCGCTGTGTAATGTCATCAGAGATACGGTGTTTTTTTCATCTTCCCAGGTATCTATACTTGTTGAAAGGGAAACCTTTTCCAGATAGGATTCCAGAGTGGCATTATCTTCGGTGTGACAGAATTCGGAGATATCATTCAATAACTCGTCAATATTTGCCAGACGCTGGATTGATTCCTCGCCACCTAACTCTTTAAAATAGGTGCGAACTCCGATCTCATCGATCATAACCCGGGTCCACTCTTCAAAGGCAATTGATTCCCGCATATCAGCAGCTCGTTTTATTATACTGGAAAAGGATTGGAGCGATTTTTCAGACCGCCTTGAAAGCTCCAAAGCATCAATGTGATTCAAGGCTTCCAATATGGATATTCGTTTTTCAAAAGCAAACTGCTCTACTATACCGAGTGTCTGTTTACCGATCCCGCGGGGCGGGAAGTTGATAATTCGTTTTAGATTAATATCGTCTTTGGAATTTGAAAGAACGTTAAAATAAGCCAGAATATCCTTGATCTCCTTTCGCTCGTAAAATTTAACGCCACCGATAATTGTATAAGGAATATTATTCCGCCGAAGAATTTCTTCCAGGATACGGGTCTGAGCATTTGTCCGGTACAGAATTGCAAAATCTTTAAATTTGCGTTTATTTGTTATTATCTCTCTTTGAATATAAGCGGCAATTCGAGCGGCTTCATCGTAATCGCTATCCGCCTCAATTTTCACGATAAGATCACCGTCACTCTTCCGGGACCAGAGTTCCTTCGGCGTCCGGTTGATATTATTGGCAACCACTTTGGAAGCCGCTTTCAGAATATTATTTGTAGAACGGTAATTTTGTTCGAGTTTAAATACCTTACATTCCGGATAATTGTCGCTAAAGTTCAGAATATTTTCAATATTTGCGCCCCGCCAGCTGTAAATACTCTGATCATCGTCACCCACCACACACAGATTGCGGTGTTTTTTTGCCAAAAGATCGATGATATGAAATTGCGGTTTATTGGTATCCTGGTATTCATCAACTAATATGTACTGGTAAATGAAACGATATTTTTCCAATATTTCAGGCGCCTGTTTAAAAAGTTCAAGGGGTAATAATAACAGATCATCAAAATCTACGGCGTTGGAGCGTTTCAGAGCATTTTGATACAAGGGATAGAGTTCTTTGACAAGCTGCTCAAGACGGTAGCCCTGGCGAGGTTTAAATTCTTCTGGACTGGTCATCCAACTTTTCAAGTAAGATATACGGGATAAGATGTTCTTCGGTTTATGTCCTCCAATATCAATATTTGTATCATCGATGATTTTTTTCAGAAGCCGGTTCTGATCGTCCGCATCGTAAATCGTAAATTGTTTTGTATAGCCAAGATGTTCGATCTCCCTCCGCAGCATCCGGGCGCAGATCGAATGGAATGTTCCGATATGGACATATTTTGCATTCCGCCCAACAAACTCTTCAACCCGGCTCCGTAATTCCTGGGCAGCTTTATTGGTAAATGTCACCGCCAGAATATTTTCAGGACGAACCGCTCCCGTATCAATCAGATAAGCAATTTTATGGGTTAATACTTTAGTCTTACCGCTGCCGGCACCGGCAAATATTAATTGAGCGCCCTGGCTATATTCTACGGCGTTTTTCTGGTGTGGGTTTAAATCGTCAAGTGGATTCAATTGATATTCTTTCTTTTTGCGCCACGGGCTACTTGCCGCCGCACTCGTTGAAATCTTCTCTTGGCTTTCAGAAAACTGTCGTAGTCACGAGTAAAACTATGGGTTCCGTCTCCCACGGCAACCATGTAGAGATAATCGGTTTTGGCTGGCAAGGTAGCGGCGATAATAGATTTAATTCCCGGATTATTAATCGGACCCGGAGGCAGTCCTCTGTTTTTATAGGTATTGTAAGGTGATTCTATTTCAAGGTCTTTGCTCAATAAACGGCGGGGGCCGTCGGAGATTATGTATTGGATCGTGGGATCGGACTCCAGCCGCATTCTTTTCCTCAGACGGTTAATATAAACTGATGCGACAATCGGGCGTTCGTCGTCAACCATACACTCACCCTCAACAATCGAAGCCAGAGTAAGCACTTCATGCAAAGTACGGTTTGATGCAATAATCGCCTGACGAATCGAATCATTAACCATTTCATGAAACCTGCCAACCATTTTTCGGATTACCCCGGTAGGATCGTCGGAATCATTAAAATCGTAAGTATCCGGAAAAAGATAACCTTCGAGCGAACCGGAATGAATGCCCAGAGTTTCCAGAAATGTTGAATCATGCGAATACTGCATAAATTCAGCACTCGTAAAATTCAATTGATCAGCAAGAAGCCGGGCTATCTGTCTGTTCTGATAACCTTCAGGGACGGTAATCCGGATCGCATGTGCCCTGGAATTGGATAATATCCGAATCAATGAGCGATGGGTTTTGGCGCTCTGAAGGTTAAAATAACCAGCCTTTAATGACTCACTCTTAAACATAAAACGAGCAGCCAGGATAAAGGATTCAGGATTATTGATTATGCCCTTTTTATATAACAGATCTGCAATTCGGCTTAAATTTGCCCCTTTGGGAATAGTAAATTTGACATTTTCCTGATTGATGTAAACCGGAATCGACAATGTCAAAAATCGCACCGATGAAATAGTGACTACAAGCACAATGGCAATGAACACATAATTATTTTTTACCAGTTTGAATAAGGAATTTTTCAATTTTTTATAATGCTGTCGTTGATTTCCACCTTACCTACAGAATGTGATTAAAATTGAAAGGGTACCGGAATAAAAGTTAAAATAAAAATTATCAGGGCAATGAGCCCGATCATCTTTTCATATTGAGTGACCGGTTCATATTCATCCACAATGGGAGGATGTTTCATGCGGGTCAGAAAATAGACCAGCACCGCCCATACCAGCCAATTAATGGAAAATATACTTAAAAATATTATGACGCCCAGCGAACCCCAGGCGACCTTTTTGTACCATTTCCCCAGGAGCGCATAGGCAATATGTCCGCCGTCCAATTGTCCAATCGGCAGAAGATTCAACATCGTGACCAATATGCCAATCCACGCCGCAAATCCAACCGGATGAAGAATAATGTCCATATTATCCGTCAGCTCCGGCACCATAATCCGGGTGGCGATTTTCATTAAAATTGACTCACCTAACTTTAAACCGATTTCTCCGGAATCTGTTGTAATCTTAGAAAGAGCGAGTCCGATAAATAAGGCCGGGACAGCCACTAAAAACCCGGCAATCGGACCCGCGGCGCCAATCTCGACCAGTGCCCGCCGCTTGCGCACGGGTGAACGCATTTTAATGAACGCTCCAAATGTTCCGATTGCTGTCGGCGCAGGAATAAAATAGGGCAACGTTGCATCTACTTTGTGTTTCCGTGCCATCAGAAAATGCCCTAATTCATGAACGCCAAGAATCAACATCAGGGTCACCGAAAAGGGTATGCCCCTTATGATCAATGCCGGGTTTTGCAGCGGATTCACACCCGCCATCATCGAACCGGCTAACAACGTCGTAAAAATCGTCGCAATAAAAAGCACAAGATTAATTCTCGGTATATTGCCCACGCCCGGCTGGAAACGAATTGTAAAAATATCCCTGTAATTTTCCTGTCTATGCCGGATTTTATAAATGAAACCTTTGGTTTGGCGGCGGATTTCCTCTACGGTTTCGCCAGGTTTTAAATAGCCCTCGACAATCAGAGTCTCCCCTTTTTCGGCAACTTCGGTAATCTGAACCCAATTGCTCAGTAATGATAAAGTCTGTTGTTTTCTATTTTCATTCATATTCGTTTTTAGTGAAATTCAAGGGGTGTAAAATTACGATTCAATCAGTTTTAAATCAATCAAAAACCCGGCGATAAATATAAAGAATTTAAATTCGCTGAATTTTATTTTTGATTCTTGATGCTTTCGGTCGTATTTTTCACATTCTCTTATTTTTTGTCTTCTTTCTTAAGGATTTGTCATGTCGCCATTATTAGCTCTACGCCACAGATGGAATGCTCCCGGGGGCTATCGCGAATTACTTCGCATCGCCATTCCTATGATTCTCAGCACCAGCGCCTGGTCGATCCAGCATTTTGTCGACAGGATGTTCCTGACCTGGTATTCACCCGAAACAATCGCAGCTGCGATGCCCGCCGGTGTTTTTAACTTTATGATCATGTCTTTGTTCATCGGCACAGCCAGCTATATCAGCACATTTGTTGCCCAGTACTACGGATCAAAACAATTCAGAAATATCGGTCCCATTGTCTGGCAGGGATTTTACATCGCGATCATCGGAGGAATATTTCATTTTCTGTTAATCCCCTTAGCAAAACCGATATTCGGATTCATCGGTCACGCCCAAGATATTCAATCCCTCGAAATCATCTATTTTCAGGTTCTCTGCCTGGGCGCCTTTCCGGCTATCGCCTCTTCCGCTTTTTCGGGATTCTTCAGCGGACGTGGAAAAACCTGGCCGCTGATGTGGATCAATGTTTTAGTAACAGCTATTAACATCGTCCTTGATTATTTCCTGATATTCGGCAAGGGCGGCTTTCCGGAACTTGGTATCAAGGGCGCCGCCATCGCAACAGTCATTTCGGCTTATGCCGGTTTTTTAATCTACCTGATTATCATTGTACGACCGTCGTTTTGCAAAGAATATTGCACTCTATCGGGTTGGAAACCGGAATTTTCACTCTTTAAACAGCTTATTAAATTTGGTTTTCCTAACGGCATTCAGTTTTTTATCGATATGGCTGGTTTTACAGCTTTTCTGATGATAGTCGGCAAACTCGGCACAGATTCCCTGGCGGCAACCAATATCGCTTTCAACATTAACAACCTCGCCTTCATGCCGATGATCGGGTTTGGCGTCACCGTGTCCGTCCTCGTTGGTCAACACCTTGGCAATAACAAACCGGAACTCGCCCAAAAAAGCGCCTATTCCGGCTTTCACATTACCATTTTTTATATGTCTGCTATGGCAACTTTATATCTCACTTACCCCGAACTGTTTATCAAGCCATTTGTCGCCGGATCAGAACCTCAGGCATTGGCGTCAATCAGGAAAATCGTTGTCGTGCTCCTTAGATTTGTTGCCGTATATTCAATTTTCGACACCTTTAATATCATCTTCGCCGCGGCGATCAAAGGCGCCGGCGACACCCGCTTTGTCATGCGGATGCTTGGCGTTCTGTCGGTTTGCCTGTTGATTATCCCGAGTTATTTTGCATTAATTATCTGGAAACAGGGGATTTTTGTAGGGTGGACCATCATAACGGTCTACATTATTTCACTGGGCGTTGGATTCTATATCCGTTTTCTGGGCGGTAAATGGAAAAACATGCGGGTAATTGAAAAACCGGCACCGGGATTACCTTCAACTTTCGCCGAGACGCCTACTCCGGATATGTAGGCGGTATAAAACTAATGTCAATTGTTTCAATTCGGTTATTTTAATACTTGAGCGATTTTGATATTTTCTTTAATCAATTGGTTTACTATAGTGCTAAGATCAGATTTCTTATCTCTCGCAATTTTTTCAACGAATCGCAGATTATCTGAGTCTAAATACACAGGTAAATTAAGGACCAAATTATCCTTATAAAATCTACCTCTCTCCCCTTTTGAAAAATCATATTCCTTCTTCATCTTATTCACCTTGATTATGATCATCGTCAAAAAGCGAGAGACCTCTTGGATCATTAAATATTGTTGCCGCCAATTCAAAACTTACATTGTGGTTCTTCTTATTTGCTTTTGCTTTTACCGGATCTCACTCGAAATTATACTGCATTTTTCACTCCGTGTAAATCCACGTTAACAGAAAGTTCGGAAAAGAATCCTTAAAAATCAAACAAGTTCTTTCACAATCAATTTGACATTCTCATTATTATCTAAAATCCCTTATAAGCCATATAATTCCATTTCACCGCAGGAGCAATAAAACGAGAGAAAAAAATCTCCGGCAAGACCCGCTTCGTCATACGGATGCTTAGTATCTTGTCGGTTGGTCTTTTGATTATCCCAAGTTATTTTGCCCTGATCGTCTGGAAACAAGGGATTTTTATAGGGTGGACCATCGTAACGGTCTACATTATTTCACTGGGCGTTGGATTCTATATCCGCTTTCTGGGTGGTAAATGGAAAGCAATGCGGATAATTGAAAAACCGGCACCGGGATTACCTTCAACTTTCGCCGAGACGCCTACTCCGGATATGTAGGCTATGGAAAACTAATGTTAATTGTTAATTTGAATACAACACTATTATTAAGCCGCCATGGGGATTTCAGCTGCGGCAGGAGCTCACTCTTGATACTTTTTTTGCAACTCCTTATCGAAATCCGTATCAAAGCCATCGGCGTTAAATCTGAGTCCTATCCGTTTTCTTACTGTTCCACCATTAGCGATAAGCAACGCCCAAATTTTTACAGTACTTTTACAACACCAATACAAAATGTTCCGTATAATAGACAGTGAAATTATAGTATAGGATAAATAAAGGAATAAGTAAAAATGTTTGGAAAAATACCAACACTGAAAATAGGAAAACTGACCGCTGAAATACCTATAATCCAGGGCGGCATGGGCGTTGGAATATCTCTCTCCGGTTTGGCTTCGGCTGTTGCCAATGAGGGCGGTATCGGCGTCATTGCGGCGGTCGGACTCGGGATGGCTGGAAAAAATTTACAGGGCAATATGAGCGAAATTAATTCCAAGGCCTTAAGACAGGAAATAAAAACAGCCCGCTCAAAGACCGACGGACTGATCGGTGTAAATATTATGATGGCGCTTTCGGATTACGACAGCTTATTTGAAGTTTCGGTAGAAGAAAAAGTCGATGTCATCCTGATGGGCGCCGGACTGCCGCTAAAACTTCCCGCCCGTATTGTTGAGCAGGGGTTTGCTAATATTCATACGAGATTTATTCCCATTGTGTCATCGGGCAGAGCAGCGAAAATCATATTTCAGCATTGGGCTAAAAAGTATCAACACATCCCCGACGCCGTGGTTGTAGAAGGGCCTCTTGCCGGTGGTCATCTCGGCTTTAAAGCTGCCGAGCTCTACAATGAATCCAACTCTCTGGAATCTCTGCTTCCTGAAGTTTTAGCCGCAGTCGCTCCATTCGAAATTCAGTTTGGTAAAAAAATTCCCGTTATTGTTGCCGGCGGTATTTATAGCGGTGCCGATATTTACAAGTTTATCCGGCTCGGCGCCGACGGCGTGCAAATGGCTACCCGGTTTGTGGCGACCCACGAATGCGACGCGGATATCCGGTTCAAAGAGATGTATGTAAACTGTCAAAGAGATGATTTAATAATTATAGAAAGTCCGGTTGGAATGCCCGGCAGAGCAATTAATAATAATTTTCTGGAATCGGTATCCGCTGGCAATAAAAAGCCATTTAAATGTCCCTGGAAATGTCTGCGCACCTGTAACTATACGGAAGCGCCTTACTGCATAGCTAATG
Organism: Fidelibacterota bacterium; assembly: GCA_021161185.1. GTDB lineage: Bacteria > Fidelibacterota > UBA2242 > UBA2242 > UBA2242 > DPVY01. The sequence goes on along the minus strand of JAGHBC010000069.1, from coordinate 525 downwards.
CCCTAATCTCCGCCCGCAAAGGCAAATTCGGAAGCGGATTTGCTTTTGCCGGCGCAAATGCGTATAAAGTCAATGAGATAATATCGGTTAAAGAATTGGTCAACACGCTAATGCGAGAATATAAGCAGGAAGATTTGACAATGAGAGTTTTAACCGACAGGGAAATTTCCGTGCCAGTCAGACCGGATTTTGCGTCTGTTTTCAAAAATAAAATCAACGCCGATCCTGTGGCTGTTTTATAAACTCAGAACTCCTGGCCTGATATTGAAAAAACAGTGATTTACTTCAATGAATTCATAAAATAAAATGTCATAATCTGTGATAAACCGGGAGTTCTGATTTCAAATTTCAAATATCAAAGTGGATGGTCTCGTAAAAAGTAAAAATCATGTCATTCCGAATGAGGTACGAATGAAGAATCTCAGCCAATTATCGACGAGATTCTTTGTTGCTCCGCTGCTCCAGAATGACAGCTTCGGGCCTTTTTACGAGACCATCAAAGTGCAAATTGCAAAATAAGGATGT
>JAGHBC010000035.1 GCA_021161185.1 Fidelibacterota bacterium | reverse complement strand
GGACACAGAAAGATATTTACAATTTCCGATTTAAATGAAAACAGCTGTTTAGAGCAATTTATTAGTAGCCAAACCCTGTGCGCCGCCCCCCGCGTTCTTCATATTTGAGATCGCGCAGAGTTGGCGATTTTACATTAATGGTCAGCTTGTATTGTTTACCGTATCCGCCCGGCGTCCAGCTGAAAGAGAACTGCCAGCAGTGCAGATCCCTGGTTACCTGAAAATCCTGGCTGACAATTTTTTTATCGAGTAGATCAAAGTTTCCCCGCCAGCTGATATTCCATTTTGAACTAAGCTTAATTTTCATATTCAGGGACATCCAGAAACTTTCCGTTTTTATCGCCGGATTTGATCGGGATAGATTATACCGTAAACTCACATTAGCCGACCATAGTTCACTCCCTTCCGTGCGTCTTGGAAAAATATCGGAAATATCCTCTTCGATATTTATACCTCCCAACAAGTCATCCTCAGTGACGTTTGTTGTATCGGCGGATTTTAATGCTCCCCAGCGCCGTCCCGATAAGGAAAATCCAGTGGATGCGCTGACATTGGTCAACCGGGGAATCGGTATTCCATACAGATCATCATTCCATTCATTAATCCGACGACCATTCTCGTATTTATAGAAATCATGACCGGCGCTGATATTAAGGGCTAATTTTTTCGACAATTGTGTCCGGATCGAAGTGCTGATAGGTGCCCATCGCAAACTGTCTGCTGCAAAATTATGGCTGGTACTGAAATTTACGGAAAAGAGATCGATTTTCTTTTCTTCCTCTCCGCGTTTTGTCTTTGCCTGAAAAATATTGCTAATCCGAAAGGTCATAGATTTTGATTCACCGGAAGGTGTTCTTCCCAGCAGTGTGTTTCCAAACGGATCGTGTCTCCATTCATAGCCCGTGGAATCCACCCAGGTCTGAACATAGCCCGGATTCCATCCCAATATCTCTTTAGTAAAATCCGGTCGATATGAGAAACCTACCTGAGGTGTCAGAACATGGCGTATTGTTCGCAGGACGCCGATCCTTACCGGAAACAGCCCATATATTTTCGTCTGGGCGTTGAAGGACATATTTCCGGTGTGACGAGCATTGAATTCTTTGACCGGCTTTGTTTTAATCTTTCCGTTTTCGATGACAAATCCACCAAGTGAATCATAAACAGGTGCTTCATAATCCACAATCCAGCCCTCTTGAATGCGCATGCTCTGGTTCAGTATAATGTATTTAAGTACCTTTTGAGAACTGTTCAGTGAAATATTATGAGTAACGGCTTTTTTGCTAATATCCTGCTGTTCCCAAAGCAGTGAATCGTTGCTGAGATAATAAATATCCTGACTGTTTTGCAATTTTGAATTCACGCTGAAATAGATATTGTTGTACCACTTCGCATTAGAAGCGCCGGCGCCTGATTTTACAGGAATTAGCGGTTTCGAGCTGCGGCTGAATGAAATATTCGGCAATGAGCGTTTGATATAACTGATACGCTGATCTTTTCTGTCCGGAGCGGTTCTAATGAGGGTCTTTGCCTGCAAATTCGTTGTTTGGTTCAGGGTCATCGACATGGAATAAGGTTTGCCCGGCCAGGTTTTGGACAGTGTGGCGTTGCTGATCAGCTGCTGATTAAGACGGGTATTACGACTGATACCCAATTTTTGATACAGATCGTCGCTGCTCACGAAGATACCGTTCGCACTGAATCGCATCGTCGGGCTAAGCGTCTGACTGTGATTAACTTTCAGACTCCATTGCTTTTTGTGATAATCCGATAAGAATTCGTTGGTATAAGAGCCGGACAATGAACCGTTGAACGTATAGCGCTTGTTATAGCGTATGCGGTAATGCTCAATGATACCGCGTTTATCAAAAAAATCCGTCGTCAGCCGCACATCGTAATAATCGCTGGGCGCCCAGAAATAACCAAGTCCGCGGAGATAGCCGCCCGCACTGCTGCTTTCTCCATAGGTTGGCACGATCCAGCCGGAATGGCGTTTCCCGCCCTTATTCGGAAATATTCCAAAGGGCAACGCCAGCACGGGAATATCGTGGATGTAGAGCACAATCGGTCTGGCAATGATTTTATCTTTATGAATAAGTTTCATGCGGCGACTCTGAAAATAATAATGCGGTTTTTCAGGAATATCGCAGGTTGTATAAATACCGTTGGACACATAAAATTCCGTTTTAGTGACTTTACTGATATTGTCGCCGTAAAAGTAGCCGTCCTGCACTTTCGTCCGGCCTTCAACGATGCGCCCCTTCTGAGTCTTCATGTTATAAATCATCTCATCGCCGGAAAAGGGCTCCTGCCCCTTTTGAAAAAGCGTTGGAAGATCGCCGGCGGTCGAATCATAGGGCGGTGTTCCCATAGGGTAGGCGCAGAGCAGGTTTTCATTCCATTTAATGTGTATTTTCCCGGCTGTCAACCTCATGTCTGCCGAACTGATCGACGACTGATTAAGTAAATCCGTCGTTTTATCATCCAGAAAATAGTCGATGCGCTCCGCTGCATATAAAACCGTTGTATCTATACCGGTATTGGTCTCATCGGGAATATATTTGCCTTCGGTCCCGCCGATAACAGTAATATGGTTCAAGCGCTTTTCACAAAACTTCATAATCACCGTATCGCCACTGGTGATATTAACTCCCTGAATAATGCTGTCTTCCGTGACATTATAATAGCTGGTTGCCATCCCGAATACGCGAATAGAGTCAGTCTTCCCGTTCTCGAAATAGATTTCCATCGTCCTGCCGGTGATTTCATCATAGGTCAGGACTGAATCCCGCTGTGCCACTGAAGAGGAATCGACTTTATTATAGGGTAAATAAGCTTTCGAACTGGAAGACGCCACCGCGTTTTCATAAATGAAAAGCGAACGTAACACCTCGTCTTCAAGGTAAAGGATCATCCGTTCGCCGGTGAGCTTCTGTCCATCACGCAAAACTTTTGGCTTGCCGGTCATAGTAGCGATTTCCAGTGAATCGGAATACTCCATCTCATCGGAATATGCGCTGAAATCATCACGCCAGATCTTGACATTACCGATACTAACAAAATACCCCCGATCTTCAAAGCCTCTGATCACATCGCCCTTGATGCGAAAATTTTCTTTCCCCGTGGAATCACGCTTTATAATGAACGGATTCCGGGTTGCTTCAATATTGCCGGATTCATTGAAATATACCAGGCTGTCTCCAAATAGTGAAGTGTATCGCTGCCGATCGATAAGAACGGCGTCGGTCAGCGCAATTGCTTTCTTATCTTCAGAATAATAGGTAATAAACTCAGCGGATACGTCTCTGTTTTTATCCCGTAGATAAACATTTCCCCGGGCTTCGGATATGTCCCGGTCAACATAATACGTCATTTCAGCCGCCTCAAGGCTGATCTCGCCGTCCTCAAAACTGGTGTGCCCCCGAGCTTCGATAATTTCCCTGTCCGCAAAATAGGTCAGCGTATCGGCTAGTAAAACCTGATCCCTTTTGGTTACCCGGACATTGTGGTAAAAATCCGCCCGCTCATCCTCTTCGAACCAGTACACCAGCTGACAGGTAAGATCAACTTCACCTTTGCGGAAATGTACATTGCCAGTCAGTTTTTTAACGGTGATATCAGCGCGGGTGATCTGTTCCAGCCGGTCGGCGCCAATCAGGCGCAGCTTTTCTCCTGATGCAGCCGATAGCGACGACATTAGTGCCAAAAGAATCAATGCAATTAACGGAAAAGACTGTTTTTTCAAATTTATTCTTTTAAACCAGGCTACATTACATTTAAGAAAATTCAACCATTATGTAATATACACATTCTTTTAATTTCTTCTAAAAACTAACGCACCAGTAAGCTATTTGATCCTGACTTAATCCCATGTCTATAAATCAACTACCGGGAACTTAGCGTTTATATTCTCTTTGTTTATATTTTGCTTCCAACTAAATTTATTTGTTGTAATGTTCATATTTATCACACTTTGTCAGACACCATTATGAACGATTCCGGTTATATCATCTCCGCCAGCCGCCGAACCGACATCCCGGCTTTTTACGGAGACTGGTTTTATGAACAGGTCCGGCAGGGATTTGTTGATGTTCCCAATCCCTTTTCAGAAAAATCTTATACAGTCTCCATGAAACCGGAAGAGGTCAGCGCCATTGTCTTCTGGTCGAAGGACTATCGTCCTTTTTTACCTATCTTGAATAAAATTGATGCCCTTTATAAAAGCCGCTTCCTGTTTCATTTTACCATCAACGGTTTTCAGGATAACACAAAGAAATATTTCGAGCCATTTACCCCCGAACTGTCCGTAAGCATTCAAACCGCCAAAGCCCTTACGGCACGCTACGGCGCAGACATTCTGCTGTGGCGCTTCGACCCAATTATTTTCTCAGATATTTCAAAACCGGATGAACGCCTGAATACATTTCAGTTTATCGCCGGTCAACTTGAAGGATTCACATCACGATGCTATATCAGCTTTGTCGATCTGTACGGAAAAGTCCGCCGCCGATTTGAACGATTATCGCGGGAACATTCTGTCCAATTCAGCAAGCCTGCATTTGATCAACAGATCGAATTTGCCCAAAAACTGGTAAATATCGCCAGGGACCACGGCATTGCGGTTTTTACTTGCTGTGAAGACGAAATTGCTGGAGCGACGGGAATCCGAAGAGGCCATTGCATCGACGCCGAATTACTGCAACGGCTTTATCCCGACCAACAATTCACTACCAAAATAAAACCAACCCGCAAAGGCTGCGGCTGTTACGTCAGCCGTGACATTGGCATCTACAACAGCTGCCGGCATCACTGTCTGTATTGCTACGCAAATCTATAACTGTTCCATCGGATATTTGCAATATTACCGCTATTTCCTAACTTACCACATTGTTATGCCAAGACTACTGATAAGTGGATAAAGATTAAACGGGGGATGCAGACCAATGAATATTCCTTTCTCATTTGAACCAATGCTAACATTTGGATTTTTATCCATAATGTTATTATTTTGGATTTTACTCAGAAATAAACTGCGGGTTTTTAATTTTTTTTAATCCCCAGCTGCCTGCTCGGTGGTATCCTGGGACTGGTCTTTATCAGCACCGGCATTGTTAAAATCGAAGCCTCAGCCCTGGAAAACTTTGCTTATCATTTCTTCAATATCTCTTTTATTTCAGTCGGACTGTCCGGCAGTAACGAAAATGAAAAGAATACAATCCGGGGTAAAGACTACATCCGGGGATCGGCCTGGATGGCGGTTATCCAGAGTATCTCATTTTCGCTTCAGTCAGTAATTGGGGTAGCGGTTGTTATTCTGTTAGGGATTTTCGGTATGAAACTTTTCACGACTTTCGGTTTTCTCGTTTCACTGGGCTTTGAAGAGGGCCCCGGTCAGGCATTATCTTTCGGGAAAGTCTGGGAAAGTGTTGGCTTTGAAAAAGCTGCAACTATCGGTTTAACTTTCGCCGCAATCGGTTTTCTGATTTCATTTTTCGTCGGGGTTCCGATCACCAACTGGGGAATCCGAAAGGGTCACTCCACCCTGGCGCCCTCTTCCCTGCCAAAGCATTTCCTGAAAGGTATCATTCCAAAAGACCATAAAAAGGAGTCCGCCGGCAATCTGACAATGCACTCTGGCAATATCGAAACTCTGGCGTTTCACGCCGCTCTCATCGGACTGGTGTACCTATTG
>JAGHBC010000112.1 GCA_021161185.1 Fidelibacterota bacterium | reverse complement strand
TGCAAAATAAGGATGTGTGCTGTGAATTCTGAAGGATTATCTGATAGATTTTTAGATTATGCTGCATCGATTATTATTATTGCAAAAATTAGAGACAGAATAATCTGCGATAAGTCAGGAGTTCTGGCCCTATAATCCGGAAAAGATGTTATTACGAATACGATTATAAAATTATTATTGAGTTTAACCGGTAGGGTGGGATTAATGATTCCCCGAAAACTTTACATTACTGCGTTAGTTAACTCGTTTCAAAATTGAACGCGGGAGCATAGACACCAGATAAAAACGTTAACAACCGAATTTATTCGGTGGAAAAGGACGAATCCCACCTCAAAGCCCGACTTTAGTCGGTTGATTTCCCGAATGAATTCGGGGGATGGTATAGTGGTCGCTTATCCCACCCAATAAATTGGGTGGTTAACCTTTGATGGTCTCGTAAAAAGTAAAAATCATGTCATTCTGAATGAGGTACGAATGCTTCAAAGAAGTCCCTGATGGGAAAGAATCTTTGCCAATTATCGATGAGATTCTTCCCCAACAAATCGGGGCTGCCTCATGTCAAAGGCATCTCTACGAGAGAATGACAGATGAGGGGGGAAAATGACAAAACCACGTGTCATTCTGAGGGGCAATTTCCCGAATGTAAAGTTCTTGCAAAGGATTAATTGCCCCGAAGAATCTGGTTGGGAGTTTGCGTAATTGTCTTCGCAGATTCTTCGCTCGTACCTCGCTCAGAATGACCGCTTCGGGTCTTTTTGCGAAACCATCAAATTAGATTTACTCGGATCCTTCAATACTTATTTTGCAAAAAACCGCAAATACTAATTGCTTATTTAACCTTTTCCAACTTTTTTAATCGTTTAGTTGCCCATGCCTCACTTTTAGAGCCGGGGTAATTATTGATGATGATGTTCAGCGTTTCAATTGTTTTATCCTGATTGTTTATTCTGCCACTATATATTTTAACGGCTTTTTCAAGGGCATCCAGAACATTCTCGGCTTCGGGATATTTTTCATAAAGATTAATATACTGAAAAGCAGCCGACTCATATTGTTTGTATCGATTGAAAAGGTCGCCGGCAGCCATGAGAGCCTGGTGAGCATCCGGAGTATTAGGGAAATGGGCGTCGATTGACCGGTATGTTGAAACGGCGTCCTGAATAAGATTCATTTCTTCGGCCAGAATCTGGGCTCTTCTAGTTAATGCTGCAATGCACATTTTAGTTTTTTGAACGGGCAGAAACAGATCGGCGGCGATTTGATATTCTTGCGTTGCTTTTTCCCAGTTATTAAGTTGCGAATCCGCTAATTTTGCGATGCGGTAATGGGCATATGCAGCCAGAGTGTCGTCGGGAAATCTTTCAATAAAGCGATAATAATTATCAATTGCATTTTGATATTCCTGAAAACTCTTTTCCTGAATTTTGGCGCTATTATAAAGGGCGACTGGCATTTCGATACAGTCGGGATAAAAGATCATCAGGCGATGTAAAGTAATATAGGCGCTTTGACTTTTTTCATTTTTTAACAGATCTTCGGCAATCCAGAGACAGACTTTTGGAGCATTACCCGAAAGAGGATAAAATTCCAGAAATTTTCGGGCTTCTTTGACGAAACTTGCTCTAATATCCGGATCCGGAAAATCCTTAATCAGTTCGACAAATTTAAAATAGCGAACATCCATTTTAGGATAAGCCGGCGTAGTAGCGATTACCGTCGTCAGATAATCGGAATAATTTTTATAATACTTTTCAGTTTGAAAAATACCCGACCGGATAGTTTTAATCTCTTCCGACAACGGGGATTCGGGATACAGGTAGATAAATTTGATTAGGGATAGTGCCGCATTTTTCCAGTCTCGTTTCCGGATATATAATTGAGTTAGAAAATCCTGAATAAAATCGCAACGGGCTTCCGGAAAAAATCGATCGATATATTGTTCAAGTTCGCTTATTTGGAATGAGTGAATATTTTCGATCTCTGAAGATAAGAATAATAAACCGCTTTTGGTTTTAGCTTCTTCCCGTTTGAGCATCTTGCCGTAATCGAAATATTTTGCCTCAAACTCCCGATTATAGCCAATGCCCCCTAACACAGAAATGATGCTCAAACTATCCCGGAGAGCCTGAATCTGCTGTTTTAATGAATCGCGTCTGTTAGCGGATTGATTAATAATTTCAGCGATTTGGCTGATATACATATTAGCGACAGAATCCTGCTGTTCCAGAAAGCTTTCTTCATAGGTAAGCTGTAATGAATCTTTAACAATCTGAGATAAAGTCTGAATGTCATCAACGGCTTGTCCTGCAGCTGCTCGTTGAATTTCATATTCATGTTTCCCGGCGACGGTTTCGGTTGGATTATCTGATTGACCATACCCATTTGCCGAAAAAAATAAAGCGAACACCAGTAAACCTGATACCCGTAAATTAATGCGATTACGGAAATTCATTTTCATATAAAACCTCGTCGTTACAATTTATTAGTTTTTGTTAAAAATCGGAATGGAACGGTTGGTTTATAATTAATCCGTTTTAGTCAATATGTTAAGTTAAAATATTTTATAAAGAAAACATATTTTGATAAATATTTTGATTAGTTAAAAACCGGATTGCAGCAATATGTGTTTTGCTTAAACCAGGTATGAGTCCACTAAAAAAAGCATCAAAAGTTGAATCCATCTGGTGATTATGGAAACTGTTAAAACAGTTCTGTGCCTACGTAACTTACTATTAACCCCCAACTTAAGTTGGGGGTTAATAAAAC
>JAGHBC010000024.1 GCA_021161185.1 Fidelibacterota bacterium | reverse complement strand
ATTTGAAATCAGAACTCCCGGTTTATCACAGATTATGACATTTTATTTTACGAATTCATTGAAGTAAATCACTGTTTTTTCAATATCAGGTCAGGAGTTCTGAATTTTAAGCCTTTACGCTGATAACCGGGGATATGTCAGCATGCAAGCAGGGGTCTAAGCCATCTATCTGGAATTTGCACGGTTTGAATTCTTCTGATAATCAGTGATGAACAGGTGGAATATTCAGATTATTGCAGCGGCGCTGCGGAGATAGTGAATGAGGTTTTACAATTCCGGGAAAATTTGGTGCAGAGTTGCTAACATACGCTGATAATGGCTGCCTTGCCAATAGATTTTGCCACATTGTGGACATTTTACGAAGTCTGAATGGGAAGAATACGATTTGGGTGGTACACTTTCACGCGCCGCCTCTTTGGGAATTGAAAGCAGGCGGGCATTACAGATGAGACATCGGCTGAAAAAGCGCTTTGAATCGATAGATAGGTGAAGGGTATTAACTACCAGCCGGAGTTGTTCAGATAATGTTTCCGTATTGATATAGAGCGCTTTCGAGTCGGTGGCATTTTGTCTGTATTTGCTGTTACGCGTCAGGAATTTACGATTCGGTAGATTTGTGGCGAAGCGGTAGTGGGCGTCGCGTCGCGGAGGATAGAGCGTATCGAAGCCCATTATCCGCAGATATTTGGCTAAACGACCTAACATATTATCTGCAATAAATTGCATATAAAAAGCTCTATAAAATTATTGGAATAAGCAATAATATGAGCGTAAATCAAAAATATTTTTCCTTGTCGAAAAAAGTTGACAAAAGAGATACCGACCGAAAGAAATTCCCGGAATTAATCCGATTATTTCCATGACGCTCAAATTAAGCTAAAAAGACTCTGTCTGACTTTACAAAATAGACAAGACAGTAGTTGAAAATATTCTTAAAAAGCCGTACTTTCCCCGCTATGAAATATAACGACTATTTTTACCGTTGCATTCAAAGAAAGGGATCATTTCTTTGTACAGGGATTGATCCCAACCCCGAGAAATTGCCGGATGGATTTTCTAAAGATGTTCAGGGAATATATGAATTTGTCCGGGAAGTAATCCGGGTGACTGCGGATCTGACGCCGGCTTACAAATTCAATCTGGCGTTTTTTGAGCTATGGGGTTGGAAAGGGCTGCAGATTCTGGAGAAACTGCTGTCGGAAGTGCCGCAGGAGATTCTGCTACTGGCAGATGCCAAGCGCGGCGACATTGGGAACAGTTCAAAGTTTTATGCGAAGGCGCTTCTCGAAGAAATGCCTTTTCACTCGGCAACGGTCAGCCCTTACCTGGGCTCCGACAGCATTCGACCGTTTATTGAAGATGAAAAAAAGGGAGCATTTGTTCTCTGTGTGACATCCAATTCCTCAGGCAGAGAGTTACAGGAACACGGTGCGCCTCAACCGCTGTATCTCAAGACAGCGCAAATTGTTCAGAATCTAAACGATAAAAAGAATCTGGGACTCGTTATGGGCGCTACCAAACCGGAGCAGCTGTTGGATGTCCGAAAACAGTTTCCCGAATTGCCGTTTCTGATTCCCGGAGTGGGCAGTCAGGGGGGCGGAGTGGAAACCGCTGTGGCAGTGTGCCGGGATAACGGGCTCGGACTCATTAATGTATCCCGTGGAATTTTGTATCCGCTTAAGGGTAAATTTCCGGACAATGTTCGGGCAGCGGCGGTACACTATCAACAACTGTTTAAATTACAAAGGAAAATATATGAGCCATACATCCAACATTGAAATTCTGGAGGAATGCGGAGCGATTCTGCACGGTCATTTTTTGCTGACCTCCGGACGACATAGCGAAACCTATGTTGAGAAATTCAAAGTGCTGCAGTTCCCGCTTTTGACCGATAAATTATGCCGGGCGATTGCGGATAATTTTGCAGAGAGCAAGCCCCATGTGATTGTCGGAGCGGCAACCGGCGGCATTATCATCAGCCACGGTGTCGGGCGCTTGATGTCGACCCGCAGTATCTTTGCCGAACGGGTTGATAAAGAATTAATCTTTCGTCGCGGTTTCAGTATTAAAAAAGGCGAGCGGGTTTTAATTGTTGACGATGTTATCACAACCGGCGGTTCGATTTTTGAATTAATCGACCTTGTAATGCACAACGGCGGCGTGATAATGGGAATCGGTGCGCTGATTGATCGCAGTGGCGGTAAAATCGATTTCGGCTTTCCGTTTTATTCTTTGGTTTCGTTGGATATTCCCTCTTATGAGCCCGCTGAATGTCCGCAATGCGCCAACGGTATTCCTTTGACTTCCAGAGGCAGAACAGGTAGAAAATGATCTTCTGCAATCTAGGCAGCGGAAGTAAAGGCAACAGCACTTACGTTCAGGACAGCGGTCCGGCTCTGCTTGTTGACCAGGGCTTCAGTGTAAAAAATCTGCTTCTTCGTATGGAATCTGTTGGGTTGAATGCCGCTGAAGTTGGCGCAATTCTTCTGACCCATGAACATTCCGATCATTTGCGGGGAATTGGTATTTTTGCCCGGCGCTTTCATGTCCCCGTATTTATGACAGCTCTGACTTACAATGCGGTTCCCCGGGCGCTATTAAAAAATGTAGATGTAATGCAATATATGGCAGGTGATGAATTATCAATTAATGATCTGAAAGTTAAAACCTTTCATATACCTCACGACGCAGCCGATCCTGTTGCGGTAGTTGTAACAGGAGAAAATAGACGCGTTGGAATAATCACCGATGTCGGCAATGAAGTCAAATACCTTCGTGAATATCTCCACGATCTTGATCTGCTTTTCCTTGAGTCTAATCATGATATAGTCATGTTGGACAACGGCCCATATCCCTTGGGATTGATCAAGCGTATCAAAAGTCGCGTCGGGCATCTCTCCAATGAACAGGCTCTAACGCTTTTTAAGACTTTACCGCTTGACGGCAGATTGCGTCATTTGATTCTGGGGCACTTGAGCGAACAGAACAATGACCCAAAGATTATAAGAAAAGTTTTTCAAAAAACTGTTCAAAAAATAGCGCCAAAAGTGCAGTTAGATATTGCTTCACAAAATATTGCAGGCCCCTTATTTGAGTTATAGGACGATTATGAGAGTTATCATTTTTTTATTAATTCTATGCGGAAGTATAATGATAAAAGCTGATTCCTTATCCGGCAAGCAGATTGAACAAATTCGGGGAAAAGTTAAATCTCTGCCGGATGAAGTTGTTACACCTGAGGAGGTGGCGGTTATCGAAACCGAATACGGAATGATTGTTTTTGAATTTTTCCCCTACGTGGCGCCCCTGCATGCCATGAATTTCAAGAAACTGGCTACAGCCGGCTATTTCGACAGTACTACATTTCACCGGGTGATTCCCGGTTTTGTAATTCAGGGCGGTGATATTCTCAGCCGCGACGATAATATCTATAATGACGGAACCGGCGGACCGGGATACACAATTCAGGCGGAATTCGGGCAGCGGCATGTTCGTGGTGCCGTGGCTTCCGCCCGGGCTGCCGACCAGGTAAATCCTGAAAAACGGTCCAACGGTAGCCAGTTTTATATTTGTGTGGAGGATCAACCTTTTTTAGATAAAGCCGGCTATACGGTATTCGGGCAGGTTATCAAAGGCATGGAAGTCGTCGATAAAATTGTGCAGGTCAAACGAAATCGCCAGGATCGTCCTTTGCAGGATGTTGTGATGAAACGGGTGTATGTAACTGACCGCAGTAAACTTAATCTAAAGTGAGCGATGAAGAAAAAAGTCGGATTAGCGTTAGGTGGCGGGGGAGCCAGGGGGCTGGCTCATATTGGTGTATTAAAAGTTCTGAGCGAGGAGCAAATTCCCATTGACTTTATTGCCGGTACCTCTATGGGATCGATTATCGGAGCCATGTATGCTCAGAATCCTGACACTGCTGTCCTGATTGACCGGTTGGAGTCTTTTACCTCCAGTCATGATTATGATTCGCTCGGATTGAAATATATTGTTCCTAAGACTAATTCAACCCCCTCCTTTTTGAACCAGCTGGTTCAGGTTGTATCCCAGAGAATTGTGGTGAATATCGCCCGGTTCCGGCAGGGAGTCATCAAAACCGAACGGCTTTCAGACGCGGTTTCAAAGTTGCTTGACAAGGGCAATATCGAAGATACCCGGATTCCCTTTGCCTGTACCGCCACCGATCTCAATACCGGGCAGACGGTACTGTTTCAGGAGGGAGATATTCAAAAGGCGGTAACGATCAGCTCCAGTATCCCCGGATTTATTTCTCCCCATAAATGGCGGGGAATGTTATTGACCGACGGCGGCGTTACGGCTCCGGTTCCGGTGAAAGAGGTTCGGCGGATGGGTGCGGATATTGTCATCGGTGTCGGCGTGGATGCAAACCATGTTGAGCCTCTTGAAGATCCTCATGTGATTGAAATTATTTCACGGGTTAATCTGGTCAGGGGAAAAATTCTTTCAAAGATTCAGTTGTTAGCTGCGGATATCCGGTTACATCCTCAAATCGATGAGGCGCACTGGAGTGAATTATTAAGATATAAAGAATTCATAAATGCAGGAATTATTGAAACGCAAAAGAAGTTGCCCGAAATACATGATCTAATCAAGAGGAAAAAGAATCTGTTTAGAGGAATATTTTATAAATACTGAAGTTTTAGGATGAAAATAACCATCAAGATACAGAGAAAGAATAAACAAACCGCAAAGATGCAAAAAGAGGGAAAATTAATAGAGGCTATTACGAACATAATTGTAACTACTTGATAAACAAGAATAAGCCTAAATAATGTGAAGGTTTTGTAAAGTAATGTACAAATTGAAGATAAATGATAAAAAGCAATATATATTGCTTTTGAATGATACCTTGAAAAACCATATAGTCACACTTAACAGGGGAGAGAAAAAGCGGCTCCGTGAGAAATTTGAGTTTCTAGAGAATGGAATATGGGATTCAGGAGTCAGGGTTAAAAAATTAAGAGGTGTATCGGGAAAAGTAATTTTTGAAGCCCGCCTTTCAAAAGGAAATAGAATAATATTTACCCTGGGGAAACATGGTTCTCAAACAGTTATATACCTATGGGGTATTGTTAAACATGACGATATTGGTACGACAGCCCAAAGGGTATTTCCCAGTAATGCACCATTTCTGGGTTTTGAACCGGAAAGCAGCGAATATTATCCGGATATCTTGATAGATGAACTCCCGGAAGAAAATTTTAGTCAGGAAGATATTGATGAAAAATCCCCCCATGACTACGGCCCACAAAAATGGCTTGTCCTGAATGATGAAGAATGGAGGCGAATGCTCCTTTCTGCAGGTTCTGACAATTTTGATATATTCCTCTTCCTAACATCTGAACAGAAAAAAATTCTTGAGACTAATCCCCCTCTTCTTCTTTCCGGAACGGCAGGGAGCGGAAAAACAACCATTTCTGTTTATTATCTCCTTAAAAAGGATTTTATCAATAAAAAGTGTCTGTTCCTTACATATAGTCCATACCTTAAGGAGTTTTCCGAAAAAATTTATACCGGACTGACTTCCTGTACTGACCTTGAGAAGTCTGATATGAAACCTGATTTCTACGTGTTTGGCGACCTTTTACAGGATATTGTTAAGACATCAGGTTTAGAATATGAAAAAAATAAGGAAGTCAGATTAAGGGAATTTGTAAATATATTCCGAAGACATAAACTCCGCCATAAATATGATGCAGAGCTTGTGTGGGAAGAAATCAGGTCTATAATAAAGGGGGCAAAACCCCCAATAAATTTAGTGCGGTACAGGAAGCTACTGAAGGATTACATTCGAGGTGAACTCAGACAAAGAGACCTGAACGAGCTGAAGGATTACCTTCTTGGACTTAAAGGTCTTGGGATAATGGATAAAATCGAACGGATTATGGATAGAAAAACCAGATATTCAACATTTGACGATTTTGTTCAGGACATAACACTTGGCAAAAATCCTTCAAGTGCTGAACATATATTTATCCTGGGTGAAATTCACAAGATTATTGAAAAAAAGGCAAAGAATTTTTCTACTCCTCTTCTGTCTTACCAGGAATATCTGAGCATTGGAAAGAAGCGAGCGCCAAACTTCATTTATGAGAGAAAGGATATCTACGAAATCGCTGAATATTACCAGGGCAAGCTGGAAGAGCAAGGACAATGGGACGAGATTGACCTTTGTAGGCAAGCCATCCAGCTTATGGATAAACAGGCGAATAGATTTAGTTATGATTTAGTTGTCTGTGACGAAGTACAGGATTTTGCAGACATCCAGCTTTCACTTATCTTCAGGCTGGCTAAATCTTATAAAGGCATCGTATTCTCCGGTGATCCTAAACAAATCATCAATCCAAGCGGTTTCCGCTGGGAGGAAGTCAAAAACAGATTTTATGAAAGAGGTATTCATATTCCAGATGTTTACCAACTCAACCTTAATTTTCGATGTGTCGGAAGTATAGTCAGACTATCTAATGCTCTCCTTGATCTGAAAAAACAGCTAATCGGTCTTTCCGGCTCCGAGTTAAGAGAAGACTGGAAGTTCAATGGAAGACCCCCTTTTCTTCTTACAGGCATAAGCGAGAAAGAGATCCTTAACAGGCTACATCTTACAGGAGCGGGCAGAATTATCCTTGTCCGAAATAAAGGTGAACAGAGAAAGCTGAAGCATGCACTACATACAGAACTTGTGTTTACAATTTATGAAGCAAAGGGACTGGAGTTCGACACAGTCTTGTTATGGAAGTTCTCCTCAGATAAAAAATCTGCTGATATATGGAGGCATATAAAAAATGAGCATGACTTTGCCCGGAGTCATTATCCACATATAAAACATGAGATAAACCTCCTTTACGTTGCAATCACCAGAGCGCGGAACACTCTTATACTCTTCGACTCATCTTATGACATGTGGGACATTGATATATTCCATGACCTGTTGTATAGAACAGGGAAAGAAGATGTGCTATCTGAAATCTGGCAGAAAGTCTCAACACCTGAAGAATGGGAGAAACAGGGGGACTACTTTTTCCAGCGAGAATACTATCCGGCAGCAGCAGAATGTTACAAGAATTCAGGAAACATTGCCAGGGCAGAGGTTGCAAGGGCATTTATATTTGAAGAAAAAAAGCAGTTCGGCGCTGCTGCAAAACTTTTCGAAAAACACAAGTTTACCCGAAAAGCTGCTGAAAATTATCAGGATGCAGGTATTTTTGATCAGGCGCTCACTTTATGGAAAAAACTTAAAAATAATAACCGTGTAAGGATTTGTAGGATCAGCTTATATGAACAAAACGGAGAGTACAATAAGGCAGCAGAAGAGTGGTTAAGATTAAAAGATGCCGGAAAGGCACTGGAGAGCTGGAAGAAAGCGGGCAATAACCTGAAGATTGCAGAATATTATTATTCCGGGAGGAAATATAAAAAAGCTGCAGAAGAATTTGAAAAGGCAAATAATTATAAATTAGCCGCATTATGCTACAACAAGGAAGGACAGTTTGACAAGTCAGCTGACCTTTTTTATAAATCAGGGAATTTTAAGAAAGCCGCACAACTATATAAAAAATTGAAAAACAGGGAAAAACTTCTCTCGTGCTATAAAAAACTAAAGGACTACTACAACGTTGCACTTCTGTACGAAAAGGATAAGGATATAGATAGAGCAATAAGCTATTTCAGAGATTTTACCCTGCTCTCTGATGAAAACAGAAAAATGCTTATAGAGGAAGCAGAAAAATATAGTACCAGACGATCAAAATTAAGGTCAGCTATCCGTTTTTCAGCACTATCTATGCCTGATAGATCTGCACAGATCTTTTTTGAAAAAAAACAATATAGAAAAGCCCTTGACGAGTTCAGGATAATTAAGAATCATGAAAGGGCAGCTGAATGCTTACTCAAACTTGATAATTACTACGTTGCTGCACTGGAATATGAAAAGAGCGATGCGATAAATAAATGGGAAAGAGTGACAACAATCCTGAGGAACTATATTTATTATGAAAAATATAATAAGACACGAGCAGACAAATTATTTAAGGAGGCCGAATCCTTCTTTAATGATGGTTTTTATTACAGAGCGCTGGTAAGGTATAAAGCGATTAATTATCATGAACGAATATATGATACATATCTGAAGCTCGATAGGGATGAAGAAGCTCTTTCTTACTTCCTGAAGTATGATATGGTTGATTCTGCAATCAACTATTTGAATGAGAAAAAAAATATAATAATTTCTACTGATTTTATGCGAGTTCTTGTTTCAAAATATGATTACCGCTGGGGATGGTTCGAAAAAGACAGGAAGGACATTGATGTTATTGCCAGGCTTTTTAGAATTCTATTAAAAAGACAGAAAGACCAGGAATCACTGAACCAATTAGGTCGGTTTCTTTCTCGCTTTACTTATTATTTCATTGATAAAAATTGCCCCAAATCTTTCTTTGATCTTGCCCTGTGGTCAAAGCATTATAATACCATATTAGAAATCCTTAAATCCAGAAACGTTAAGAAAGGTTCAATGCCGGGTATTTACAAATCTTTTATAAAGGATATTGAGCAAAAGTTAGAGCAAGAAAAAGATGAATCCCTACTTGCATGCTATCTATTTCTACATGATCCCAATCAATATGAAAATTTACTAGAAAAACTCAATATCACAGAATGGAACTATAAATTGTTTGTCGAGAGCAAACAGCACTATCAAAAAGCAGTGATTTATCTGAAGGATAAGAATGAAATAGAAGAAGCATCAAGAACATGTAGGCAATACGGTAACTTCGGGTTAGCAGCACAGATTTATGAAGGTGTGGGTGATTACAAATCAGCAGCAAAAAACTATCGCGAGGGAAAAATTTACGAAGATTCTATTCGCTGTTACAAGAAAGTGGGTGATGAGCGAGGGATAGCAAGGGTGTATGAAAGAATGATGGAATTCGATAAGGCTATTGCTATATGGAAAAGGCTTGGAAAAATCAGAGAAGTCAACCGTGTTCTTAAAAAGAAGGCAAAGGGAATCAAAGAAAAAACACAAATGAGTTTGTTTTAACCCTACTCATAATACTTTTACTATTTTCAATAAGGATTGAAGCACTCCTTGCGGAAGTTAAACTTCAGGAAGATAGAAAAATGTTGGAATGTTCGTAAATGTAGTATTAACTCACCCCCGGTGCTTTGAAAGAGAGGGGAGAATTGAGAAGGTTGGATTGGCGAGGGGGGTGACGTTGTGAAGGGGGGTAAGGTTGCATTAGTTATTTAACGTGTCCCGAAAGCAGCAGTATCCGTTATCGTTATACAATGTTGGAACAAAGAAGGATTTTCAGATGAAACTAAATATTTAGAAGGTGTAAGAAAAAAAAACTATGAATTTATATCACAATGATTGCTTATTAACAGGGGGTTATATTTACAAATTGAAAATGTTTTTCTATTACACCCCCTTAGCATTACTATCAATTCTTTTCGTGTTTACACATTTTATTTTTGCTCAGAATACCGATTCAATTCTCCAAATAGAAACATGTCTGTCTACAAACGGGGCCTATGCAGATGGTGTGTTTCAAACTGCTGTTCTTGTTAAACTGAAAGACCCCTGGCACATCAATTCCGCTACTCCGGCAGATGAATTTTCCATTGCGACTCAATTGCGGTTCCCTGAATCCGACCAATACGAAATTACGGACATCCATTATCCGCCTCATATTATGAAGACCTTTGCTTTTTCCGATGAAGCTCTGGCGGTTTATGAAGGTGAAATAGTGATTGTTGTTACCGGAAAATTGTCTTCAAATGCCGCTGGCTCCGTGCAATTAAAAGGGGCGCTTTTTTATCAGGGCTGCAACGACCAGGTCTGCCTGCCGCCTCAGGAAACAGGATTTACACTTGCTATTCCCGTTTTGGCAGATACGGAGTCGGTGTCGTTTCAGCATGAGTCCTATTTTGCAAATATTGATACGCCGGAGGAAGCCGCCACCGGAACCTTTGATGTTACCGATTCCTTTGCCCGTAAAGGAATTTTAGTTACATTTTTATTGATCTTTCTTGGTGGATTGGGATTGAATTTGACGCCCTGCGTTTATCCATTAATTCCGATCACCGTGAGTTATTTCGGCGGGCAGACTGCCGGGAAATCCGGCAAGCGGCTGCTTTTGGCAATTGTCTATGTACTCGGTATTGCAATTGTGAATTCGTTGCTCGGAACATTAGCGGCGCTATCCGGCGGATTACTGGGTTCGTTTATGACCAACCCGATTGTCCTGCTGGCAATTGCCGGGATTCTGGTTGCCTTATCGCTGAGTATGTTTGGTGTTTATGAATTTAGAGTGCCGTCATTTCTGATGAATCTCGGCGGTGGTAGCCGGACCGGTTATGTCGGCGCGCTGATGATGGGTCTGACTATGGGCATTGTCGCGGCGCCCTGTATCGGTCCCTTTGTCATCGGTCTGTTGACCTATGTCGCCAGCACCGGTAATCCGTTTATGGGATTCAGCATGTTCTTTACGCTTTCCCTGGGATTGGGGTTGCCCTTTATTTTCCTGGCGTTCTTTTCCAGTAAGATCGACAGCCTGCCGCGCTCCGGCGAATGGATGGTCGGTGTGCGGATTATCTTTGGTCTTATCCTCGTCGGCATGGCGCTCTATTTTGTCCATCCGCTGATTACCGAGAAGATTTACGGCATTCTCTTCCCGCTATACGTAATCGGTTCGGGGACGTACCTTTTACTCTTTAATAAGTCCGGTGAATCTGCGCGGGGCTTTGCATTTTTTAAAAAAATTGTTGCGATAGTCGCCATTATTTTGGGAACCTGGCGAATCAAACCGGAAAGCGCTCCGGCGGAAAAGATGGCATGGCAACCCTATCAGTTCGATGTCTATGAATCAGCTGTCAATTCCGGTAAGCCGGTTATTATTGATTTTTATGCCGACTGGTGTATTCCTTGCAAAGAGATGGACAAAATTACCTTTACCGATCCGGCTGTCGTCAGGCTCAGTGAACAATTCCACTTGCTGAAAGTCGATCTGACGTCTGCGGCAAGCCCGGAAGTCATTCGCTTGAAAGATCGGTTCAATATCAAAGGCGTTCCCAGTATCCTGTTCATTGATAAAAATGGACGGGAAATCGAATCGTTACGAACCCTGGGTTTTGAGAAAGCGGAGCTGTTTCTAGACAAAATGAATAAAACCCTGTCTCGAAATCCCGGAGGGATTTAACATGAATAACATCAGACGAAGTCTGGTGAATAGAAAGTGCTCACAAAGACAAAACACCGAAGGCGTTTAACTTGATAAATATGAAAAAATTTGATGCAATATGAAATTTAAAAAAGGAGATACCCATGAAGAATAGATATATTTTACTGTCGGCAGCGTTAATTGTGATGGTTTTCTGGACTCTGGCATGCGGGCAAAAAAAAGCGAAACCCACCGGCACGATCGGCGCCGAAGCGGCTGAGTTTTCTCTGATTAACCTGAACGGTGAGGAGGTTACACTGGATCAGTTTAAGGGCAAAGTGATTCTGCTCAATTTTTGGGCAACCTGGTGTGGTCCCTGCAAAGCGGAAATCCCGGATTTTATTAAGATGTATGATAAACATCAAAAGGACGGTTTGGAAATTGTCGGGGTTGCGCTTTCTTCCGGCAGCGCCGCCGATATTCAAAAATTTGTGGAAAACTGGAAAATCAATTATACGGTTCTAACCGGCGATGAAAAATACCTCAAAGATTTAACAGTTAAATACGGCGGTATTCGAGGCATTCCTACTACTTTCCTTATTGATAAAAAAGGCGTTATTCAGAAGAAATGGGTCGGCGCCCGGACAGAGCGGATATTTATGATGGAGATTAATAAATATATTTCCGATTAAATAAAAGGTGAGGAAAATTAATATGAATAAATATTCAAAAGAGAAAAACGACAAAGCCGAAAAAGTAGCTCAAATTAATGAAATGATACATTCTTTTTGTGGGGAGCATTTGACGCAGGAATTGGAAGGGTATGCTGTCAAGTTATGTGAGAAACTCGGTAGAAAAAGAATAATAGATATTACTCGAGGTAAAAAAGAAATTTGGGCCGCATCTGTTATTTATGTTATAGCTCGCCTAAATTTTTTATTTGATAAGCAAAATGAAAATTATATTACCGTTGATACAATTTGTAATTATTTTGGAACAAAGAAGTCAACTATTGGTACTAAAGCAACTCAAATAGAAAAAACCTGCAACTTGAGTATCGGCGCAGAGGGCTATTGTAGTAAAGAAATATCTGATTCTTTCACTTTTTATCAAACGCCGGAAGGCTTTATTATCCCAAAAAGTATGATAGACAATCAAGAATTTATTATTGAATTTGCCGATGGTGAGGAAGCCGGAAAACTACAGGAATTTGCTGATGAAAAGAGAAGAATAGAAGAGGAAAAGATAAAAAAGAGAAAAGAGCGAAGAGCTGAAATTAACAGGGAAATTGCCGAAAAGAAAAAAGAGAAAAAAAAGGAGCAATTGAATCTTTTTGGTGATTAACCCGACTGAAGTATTAAAAATCTTAACTACTCAGCCATATATAGTGAGTAAGTTTTATTCTCGTTCCGGGGCTCCCCTCTTGACAGACTGTCGGTAGGTCGGGTGGAACGACACTAATCACGGTTGCAGAAAAACATTAACCATCGAATTTATTCGATGGGATAGAATGGCTTTTACCTGTCGTCCCGACTTTAGTCGGGGTATTCGCCCACCGACTAAAGTCGGTTTGTGTTGCCGGGAGCATCAAATCCACTCAATAAATTGCCTGCCTGTGCCGGCACGGCAGACAGGAGTGGCTAATGTTTATATTTTCGTTTCGGGGCAGGCAAGGATCAACGAATGTTGATTTTAGATTAGTCCCGTGCTTCAAGTTGGGGACGAATTCCACCAAAGCAAAGAGTAACCCCGGATTTTAATCCGGGGATAAGAAACCACACCACACCCACCAACCACTTCAGTGGTTTATTGCAAACCGTTGAAACGGTTAGGCGTATGGAGTTAGCGGTTGGTCCCCGGATTAAAATCCGGGGGTAGTCAAGATATTGAGATAACACCTGAATTTATTCAGGTGAAATTAACTGTTAATAATTTTTAACTGATTCATCAGTTTTTCAAGTTTATAGACAGACACTAAATACTCTGTGATATTTTCTGAAAGAGATGCAATATTTTGATTATTTCGAAAGATATTATAACCATCTTCATATTTATTATTATCATCCCATGTAAGCTCTATTCCATCCCATGATTGATTTAATGAGAAATTTTTCGGCTTATTTATATCTTCTGATTTCAATGGATTATCACATTTGTGAAATATACAAATCAAAATAAATACAAGGTAAAATAGAATTCTCATAATGCTCTCCTTTACTTTATACAGCCAACCTATTTTTATCCTGCACATTTACGCTCAAAACAAGCTCCTCTATAAACATACTTTCAATCCGGTTTTGTGGTGATCGACCCATTTGAAACAACTTTAATCAATAATTATTCTATAGTCAAGTCCTAAATAAATAACCATTCCGGCTGATATTGGACATTAGAAATTTGACGGAATCGTAAAAAGTGATTATATGTGTGTCATTCTGAGGCAGCCCCGACAAGTCGGGAGAAGAATCTCGTCGATAATTAGCTGAGATTCTTCTCTCGTACCTCGTTCAGAATGACAGTCCTGATACTTTTTACGAAACCATCAAATTCGATATTTGAAATTTGTCCATTGTAGCGGGGATTAGATATCACGCGAATCAAATAAATTTGTTTGAATAAGATCTGAATTCTTAAGCCGGTAACGGTTTTTACCGTTATCTTTTTCCTTAACAACAAATGTCAATTCGGAAAGCATCGACGATAATTTTCGCGTATCAATATCAATCTGAATTTTATCTTTTATTTCTCTTGCGGTTAAGGATTTGGATGAAAGAACATTTTTCACCTGTTCTTCAAAATTCTCTAATTCTTCTCTTTGTACGATATCGCCATTAATATTTACCGGTGTTGCGCCTTTTAAAATCAATAAATCATTAGCGTTATTTTCACCGGGATTTGGTTTGCGAACATAGATTCCCCTGTTTTTTCTCAAACCATCGACTACGCCCGACCAGGTTCCGCCTTTTGTATCGGATTCTGCTACATAGATTTTATCCGCTAAACCGTAAATGTAAGCATTTCGTCCCATCGCAAGCCCGACGGACCAGGGCGCTTTGGGGTGATAAGCGCTTAAAATCAGGACGTCGCCTTCAATTATCCTGGAATAATACTTCTTAAAACCGCCGGCAAAAGTCATAATCCCTTGCGGCAAAACAATGATGCTTCTACCGTATGCGGCTAAAGTTTCTTCTAATGCTGTTCGATCGACACCTTTCGCAAAACCGCTGACGACAACCTGAAAACTCTTAACAGTGTTTTTAGCAATATTCTTTGTGAATTCCAAGGAAATATCAGATGCGTTTCGCGAACCGACAATTGCTATGGAAGATTCTTTCAGTAAACTTTTGTTTCCTTTAGTGTAGAGTAAAGGCGGGGCATATTTCAGTTTTAAATTATTTTTTAGGGTGGGCGAGTAATCATCTGAATTAATTGGGATTAACTCAAAGCCCTGATTAAGTAAATCTTCAACGAGGAAAGAATAATTTGGAAGTTCGGTTTTTGCGATATTTAGATCATTTAGTTCTTTTGAATTTAAGTGAAATTCTTCCGACCAACTCTTCTGATCCATCTCAAAAAAATCAAAAAAGGACATATTTCTTTCATGTAGAATTTCCACAATCAAATGATTTATTTTTTCCGTTCGCCATTTCGGTAAATGAGCTAAAGCCATCCAATAGGCATATTGTTGAATATCACTCATTAAATATCGCCCCCTACTGTTTTTGCTATTACTAACGGTGCAATTTTCTCCGCTCCTAATTTAGTAAATAATCGTCCAATTTCTTTAATAGTTGCCCCGGAATCATAAATATCATCAATTAACAAAATCTTTTTATTGATAATTTCGGATTCATCCCGATATAAAAATACATCTTTTACATTATCGTGTTTCAATACAAAGTTTTGAAATATTTTTTGTGGTTTCGTGTCAGTTGTTTTAACAAGTTTGGGTGATAACGGAAATTTCAATGTTCGCGCCACTTTTTCTGCAAAATTCTTGACAAGATCACCGGACTCTGTCGGTGGAACATATACGACAAGATCAAATGCTTCATTGCCAAATTTGTGTCTGAATGCTCTCAAGGTTTGTTTCAGCAAATGGTTGGGGAAATCGCCGCCGTTTTCATATTTACAACGGTGTATTGCCGCGCCAACATTGGATATGCCATAATACGAAGATGCGACGCCGTTGACGATATTGGAATTTTTTGTTTCAACTTCCAACTCGGGGAAATAAGAATCCCTGAATTCATTAATCATTTTTTGCCGGTATTCAGAAAGATTGTAATGAAGGTCTTTTCCTAAATCATTATCACATTTTCCGCAATGATTGACAGTATCATCGCCAAGATAGCGGCAGAGAAAATCCATTCTACAGGTTGAGGACTCGGAATAGGAAATCATCTGTTCCAGTTCAGCCATTTTGAAATTCCGAAGCTCTTCAAAAGGTCTTGTATCAAGCTGAGGTGCGCCATACTGGTATTCGTATTTTTTTCTTCCACCATACATCACTTCTTTAATAATGCCCTGGTCTATCAAATCTGCTCTAATAACCCGTACTTGTGTCTGAGTCAGGTTTGTTGCACGCATTAAATTCCATTCACCCATCGGTTCTGTTTTCAGGGTATCGATGACTCTTTCGTATTTTTTCATTGACGGGCGGCTATTTTTGATAAAATGTTCCGGCAATTCCTTATCGTCCGGGTTATATAATAAAACAATTCTCGTCGGTAATCCATCCCGTCCCGCTCTCCCAATTTCCTGGTAGTAATGGATGGGAGATTGAGGTATTTGGGTGTGAACAATAAAACGTATATCCGGTTTGTCAATCCCCATTCCAAGCGCATTGGTTGAAACGATACATTTCCACCTGTTTTCAATTAAGCCGTTTTCAATGTCTTTCCTGGATTCCGAATCCAAACCGGCGTTGTAATTTGCCGCACTTATACCGGTAGATTGTAGCCAGGAAGAAAATAGATCCGTGTTGACTCTTGTTCCGGTGTAAATCAGACCATTTCCTTCCTGCTTTTGAAGAAATCCTGCCAGCCATGCCATTTTGGATTCTTCATTAGATACTCTGACTACACTTAAATGGAAATTTTCCCGTAGTAGATTTCCACGAATGAGAGTAACATTTTCTCCAATTTGTGTTCGTACGTCTTCTGCTACTTTTTTCGTGGCTGTTGCCGTTGTTGCCAATACCGGAAAATTTTGCGGGAGTAATTTTACCAAACTGACGATACGACGAAAGGCTGGTCTGAAATCGTGTCCCCAGACAGAGATACAATGGGCTTCGTCAATTACCACCATTGAGATTTGCATATTCCGAACGGCTTCCAACCATTCCCGGTTCTCCTGTCGTTCGGGGGCGATATAAAGAATTTTAATTTGTCCCTTTTTTGCTTTTTCCAATATTTCAGTATTTTCTTCCAGGCCCTGTCCGCTATTCACGCATTCAGTCGGAATGCCGATTGATTTTAAGTATTTAACCTGATCGCGCATTAATGCAATCAAGGGTGAAAAGATTATTGTCAAACCGGAAAATTGAGTTGCAGGGAACTGATAACAGAGAGATTTACCGAAGCCGGTTTTTTCGATTAAAAGGATTCTTTCACCATTTAGAATTCTCTTGATCGTTGCCCATTGGTCGTCATAAAAATGATCGATATTAAATATTTGCTGGAGTTTTTGTTCTGCCCGGGATCGGTTCATATTTCTTACTTTAAAGCAATTTTCATAAGTTTTGTCCTATTGTAGTGATATCCTTTGATTATGCAAATATATTAACCACCCCATAATCCCCTCCTTTAAAAGCCTGCCCGCCCTCCGGGAGCAGGCGGGGAGTGGAAAAAGGGGGAGGTGATTATAAATATAAACTTAAATTATAGAACATTTCTTTTGTCTCAAAGAAATTACACGGGTTATAGATCATATTTTGAGTAGATTTAATTCATATAGCATTCTGAAAAAGCACCTTAAATTTACACCGTATTTACAAAGGAGTTTATCAACTACATTTAAGCATGTCAAGCATTTTTCAATTTGATATTTGATGGTCTCGTAAAAAGTAAAAATCATGTCATTCTGAATGAGGTACGAACAAAGAATCTCAGCCAATTATCGACGAGATTCTTCCCCGACGAGTCGGGGCTACTTCAGAATAACATCTTCGGGTCTTTTTACGAGACCATCAATATTTGAAATTTGAAATCTAAAATTCTACTCCTTTTTACGCTCGATCCACCCTATTATCCCGGGGAGGATAAAGACAGTGGTGATGAAACATGCGCCAACGCCGATTAAGAGCGCAGTTCCCAGGCTACCATATCCCCGCCAGAGAGAAAATATAAGTGACCCAAACGCCAGCATTGTGGCCAGGGAGGTAAGCAAAATGGCTTTTCCCGTCAGTTTGATTGGTGGTTAGGTTGCTATTGCATCAATTTATCGTATTCTGCATGTGTTCCAATCCAGAACCAGATCAAACCCTCTTCAATCCCTATTCCCAAAACACGATATTTCCTTCCTACCCTTGCAGAATAATACTTTCTCACCTTTTTCAAGTGTAGTGATGGATGTTTGGGATTTGTTTTCAAAAGAGCAAAGTTTCGATCTGCCAGTTTCTGAATAGATAAAGGCAGTTTTCTATAACATGCCCAAAATGGAGGACTGGCAAAATGCCTCATAACTCTTTGCACTTGCCAGACTGAAAATCTGAAATAGCCCGGTTAGCGAGATTATCTAGCTTTCCAGACTTTACATCATTTTCAAATTGTTTATCCCATAGTTTTGCATCAAATTTGTCAAACCAATCTCTAAAATTAGTGAGATCATCTTTTGATAGCAGCAAAATCGCTGATTCAATTTCTTGAATATTTGGCATAATACAAACTCCTGTTGTGGTTTTAGCCTGGCTCTTAAGTGATTAAATAAATTCCATATAACATCGTGAAAAAATCACATTAGAATTTTTACTAAAAATTTTATATAAAGTCAACACATTTCTTTTTTTATAAATTGCTCGAAAGGCTGCTACTTTTGAATTACACCGTATTTACAAAGGAGTTTATCAACTACATTTAAGCATGTCAAGCATTTTTCAATTTGATATTTGATGGTTTCGTAAAAAGGGGAAAATATGTCATTCTTGAACGAAGTGAAGAATCTCCATAACATTGTTCGTAAAGGCATTAGAGATTCTTCGTTATCACTCAGAATGACACTCCCCGGACTTTTTACGAAACCAT
>JAGHBC010000157.1 GCA_021161185.1 Fidelibacterota bacterium | reverse complement strand
GTTTAAATAGTGAATACTTAATATTTAAGATGTGACCCCAACTACCAACTATAGGATGAACCTCATCCCATCACTTACGTCAGGTTGCGATGGTGCATGTCGAAGCCCTATACTTTGATCGCTTCTTTTCATCGATCTCCAGGTGACAACGCTTGTACTTCTTTCCACTTCCGCACCAGCAAAGATCATTTCTGCCAAGGTTCGGAACGGGTTGGGGTTTGTCGCTTGCAAATATTTTTTTGAACAGGTTCATTCGATGACTTCTACCAAACCTATGAGTAAAAGTAAAGCCTATTTCATGTCTTGTCACCTGCCCGCATTGTTTGAAATAACAAGTATGATGGACTCGTAAAAAGTTTGTCATTCCCGTGAAACCTGTCCTCGACTCCGATCGGGGAACGGGAATCCATAAATAGCTAAGCATTTGAAAAGACTGGATTCCCGCTTCCGCGGGAATGACAAAGCTTGTCCTCGACCTGATCGGGGAAGGGTAGAAATTCGACTTTTTACGGTACCATCATATTTAACTTGAATGGAAAAGATATTTCAAAACGGTCCGGGGTTATATTTTATAGCAGTATTTGAGGAAATGACCTCTATAGTGGTACAGAAAAGCTCCTATGGCGCTCCCGAGAGTGTTATTAATCAGGTCAAGCATGCTCGATGATCGACTCCAGAGAAAAACCTGGGAAATTTCTATGAAAAAACTGATAGTAAACCCTATAACTATTGAAAACAGGAGAGATCTAATTAACGATGCATGCCTTTGGGTCATATACATGAAAAGAAAAAACCCAAGAGGGATAAACCCGAGCAGGTTGATCGTGATGTCCAGGAGATTATTCAGAAATTTGTTATGCCTGTTCAACGAAAATTCTAAAACCGCTCTTCCGTATGGGATAAAACGGTTGGGGACAATCAAAGTTGCCGGAGTCCCTGCGCCATAGTCGGTAACCGCCGTACCTTCATCGTTCCCAAAGGAATAGTAGATCAGGGGCAAAAACTTTCTTATTTGAACAGCCGCGGTTTGAATTTCACTTTTCAATAGTGCCCTGTCAAAAATCGCGATTGAACGAATCGTTCCTTTCCAGAAGCTCCTTCCTTTCGCATTGCTTCCGATGACGAGAGGATATGATCTTTCCCAGCGAGAAAACGTCAAAGGACCTGTCCTTCTTGCGGCGATTTTCTCCCCGTTGTGATAGAGAACCAATCTGTTCAGATCGTAAACAATGGCAAACCGTGCTTGTTCTCCCTTTCTGAAAACATTTTTCTTTCCGAAACTGATAGTTCTGGTATTACCATCGGATTTAATCCTGAGCTCAATACCTGCTCTCCACTGTCCCACCATGAAGTTCATACGGTGATAATCAAGGCCATACGTTAGAATGCTCCCAAATCCCTCAGATGCGGAAAAATCGGAATCCATGTCGATAAGTATAGTGAATTCTCGCATATTGAGAAGCTTCTGAGGAGGTACCCGCGAATAGGCGATGGATGGAGGAATAAGTGTAATGCCATTATGATTATCCAGGACGGCTTTATTGTGTTGCCTAAAATTCATCGGCCATAATCCTACGACAAGCAGAAGGCTTATATAACAACACAACATTATTAAAAGAACATTCGATATGTTTTTGTTGGTTAATCTCACTGATTAAACGTCCGGCTTTTTCTATGAATTGAGACGTCATGTTATCTGACGTCGTTCTTCCCATATCATTTCAAAAGCTGTTTGTGCAATTTTAATTGCGTGAAAATAGGAACAGCGCCCTTTTTCAAACTACCCGCAATGACTAAGCCCGGTTGATATAATCATGGCAAAAGAAAAAACCATAAGAAGGCAATGATCTCTATCCCAGCATTGAAGAAAACGCAGCACACCTTTTACATTTACACTGCATTCCGAACAACTTAACATGAGGAAAGAGGGTCAGATCTTAAATATTAAGTGCAATTTACTTTTTGTTTACTTTTTGTAAATACTTGTAATGATTTTTTATTTGACAATTATGCGAATATGGGCATTATAAGTACATATTCTGCAATTTGTGGGGAAGCTCAATATTTGAGAGAGATTATGCAGGGGTAGAAAGACGTAAGTGTAGGAAATGGTGTTGTATTCACCCTCACCCTAACCCTCTCCCTTCAAGGGAGAGGGGGCTATTTTGACTTTCAAGTAACTTGTCATTCCCGACCTGAGCGTTCGACTGAGCTCACGCCGAAGTCGGGAATCCAGTATTTTGTTCATTTCCCTCTGGATTCCCGCTTTCGCGGGAATGACAAAAAGTGAATATTTAATATTTAAGATGTGATCCCAACAATAGAGGAATTAATAAATGAAAAAGGTAGGTTTAATAGTTAATCCTGTAGCGGGAATGGGTGGTAGTGTCGGGTTAAAGGGAACTGATGGAGAAATGTATAAAAGAGCCATCGAATTAGGTGCAACCCCAATAACGCCACAAAGAGTAGAAGATGCACTTTCTTTGATAAAACGAAAGGATCTTTATTTTATCGTAGCCCCTGATCAAATGGGCGAACAGTATATCAAAAAATTTAATTTTAAATATGAGGCTATATCTAAAATAGAAGGGACAACAAGTGCTGGGGATACCGAAAGAATAGCAAGGGAAATGCTTAAAAAAGGAGTCGATTTGTTAATCTTTGTGGGAGGAGATGGAACTGCCAGAGATATATGCAACGCTATAGGTTTCAAAGTTCCTGTTGTTGCTATTCCTTCAGGCGTAAAAATGTTCAGCCCCGTGTTTGCCCTGTCTCCTTATGCTGCAGCAGAAATGATAAATTCATTTGAAGACCGGTTCATTGAAAAAGAAGTTCTTGATATCGATGAAGATGCATTCAGGGAAAACAGGTTGGCAGCAGAATTGTATGGATATTTAAAAGTACCCAAAAGCACAACTCTTTTACAGGGGAAAAAAGAATCTTCAAATGTTACTCAATCTGAAGAACATATTAAAGAAGAAATTGCAGATTATTTAATAGAAAATTTAGACAAGGATACATTATATATCTTAGGGCCAGGTACTACTTTAAATACCATCGCACTTAAAATGCAAATCGAAAAAACGTTGTTGGGAATAGATGCTGTATATAATGGCAGGTCAGTTGGAAAAGACTTGAATGAAAAAGGTTTATTAGCACTAATAAAAAAATATAATAAGGTACAAATTATTGTTACTCCCATTGGCGGCAACGGATTTATATTTGGCAGAGGAAGCACACAATTTACACCTGAAGTATTAAGATTGATTGGGAGTGAAAATATTATTATTATTGCTGCTGAAGATAAAATATCAAAGCTTGAAAGCTTAAGAGTTGATACAGGAAACATAGATATAGACAAAAGTTTGAGTGGATTTAAAAAAGTAATTACGGGCTACAAAAAAGAGACAATAATTGAAGTAAAATGTTAACGGCTTCGTAAAAAGTCCAACTTCTGCGTTGCGCTGCATCCTTCGTCACTGCAGCGTACCGTAAAGTACGCTTCATTCCTCAGGATTTGCGCGCCTTGAATTTGAAGCTTTTTACTTTGCCGTCGAATACGGAATCATTAATGTTAATTAATTTACAAGCAAACGAAAACCCGTTTTTGCCACCTGAAAATGTAATGGAAGCGGCGAAAAAGGGTTTGAAAAACATAAATAGATATTCAGAATTGGAATATCTATATGAGCTAAAGCAGCTTTTAGCTGACTATAACGATATTTCTCCCCAAAGAATAACTTTAAGTCCGGGGTCTGATTTTCTTTTAAGAGATATCATTAATACCTTCTCTGAAAATAGAAAAATTATTACGATTAATCCTTCATTTTTCTCGATTTCTCATCAGACCCTGAAATTTGCGAACAAGCTAATAAAGATTCAACTTGTCCCCCAAAATTTTATATTAAAACCGGAACTCATTTTATATGAATTAGATAACCCAACACTTATCATAATTGATAATCCGAATAATCCTACCGGGGCCGTTCTTTTAGATGAAAATTTAATAGAAAATATTCTTCAAAGCCCCAATGCGCTTCTTCTTATAGACGAAGCTTATTTTGAATTTTCAAAACAAACCTTTGCCGGTTTAATTGAACAATACCCGAATTTAGCCATTCTACGGACTATGGATAAGGCATTCTCTTTAGCAGGGCTCAGATTAGGTTATTTATTAGCAGGAGATTTTTTCAAAAATAAATTTTTAGATTTTCCAAAGTTTTTACCTGCGCCGACTTTATTTGCGGGAATAGAAGCTTTAAAAAATCCTGAATATGTTTTTGAAAATGTTGAAAAGATTATTGCGGAAAGAGAAAAAGTTAAAGAAAAACTTCATAAATTGAATATTGAAGTATTCCCAAGTAAGGGAAATTTTCTTTTAATAAAAAGTAATGCACCTGATTTTGAGCAAAGAATGGTGGAAAAAGATATATTAATAAGAAGTTTGTCTGAAGAATGGCTAAGTGATTTTTATCGAGTTTCAATTGGGCTTCCCAAAGAAAATGATACATTTTTATTGGCAATGAAGAATTAGTTCTTTTTCTGTAAAATTTTCCTTCTCTGGAAAATTATGAACCAAACCTTGAATTCGAGAACTAAAAGGAAAAACATTGGGTCTTTCATCGAAGAAAACATCATCCTTTGCGGCTTTCACCTGGGCCTTAGGGTCAGGGAGCTTGCAGGAATGAAAGTGCTGGTCAATCGAGATTGGAAATAAGCGAGTCTATGTGCCCCTTGAGACTACAAAAGGAATCAGCCACGGGTATGTGTGTATCATTTCAGATGGATTCCTTGACAAATTGCTTGACTACATTGAAAAACATGACCTTAAAAGTGATGATTTCATCATATAGTTAGCCCTGCCTAAAGTTGATTCGCTGTAACTGGTCCGCCCAGCAGGATTCGAACCTGCAACCTGCGGATTAGAAGTCCGCTGCTCTATCCAGTTGAGCCATGGGCGGGTTCTACTGACCGATTCGTGTATAATCTCTTGCACAAACATTGTAAAGTCTCTTTTCCCTCACACTCTCCCACCATACCTTCGCCTATGTTTACTGGAAAATGGCCATGACACAGGGCAAGATAGAGATTGACAGCCACCTTTTTCACATGCATGATAGATAAACATTACCTGAAATTTAAGTTTATGGGAATAGAATTCATTCAGTCTAAGGCTACAAGGTAAATAAAATGTGTCTTTATATAGGGAGTGCACTATAGTGATACGAAGATATTTTATTTTACTAATCTGTCAAATAATATGTTTCTTCATTATCTTACACGGTTGTGTAAAGAACATTCCTAAAGGACAAATAAAAGGAAATTTGATAGAAGTATCAAATAATATAGATAGTTATGGATATAAAATGGATATGGATATGGAAACATCTGTTGCCGGTGAGGATTCAAATAAAATTGTAAAATCAAATGGCAATGGTTGTATAGATATTAAAAATAAAAAAATAAAAAAATCCATTAATATCAATGAAACCAACAAAGGAAAAACAAAGTTAACGCACACCGAAATTTATATATTTGATGATATGGAATACATGC